>JANNDA010000444.1:0-6641 GCA_031387195.1 Planctomyces sp.
GATTGACGGTTCAAACACATGCACTCGCTGGCGCGTCGGGCTTGCATTTTCAGATTCAAAATCCTTAACGGCGTTGCACCAAGGGCTGACGCCGCGTCGCTCGTCAAAGAAAGCAGTCCCTCATGAAGCTCTTACTCACGACAGCTCTGTGTTTGCTAATCGCTCCCATTGTCACCGCCGAAGACAAACCCGCCGAGCGACCGCCGGTGAAGCATCGAGTCACTGGCCTCTTCTCTCCCGATCGAGAGGCCGATTTGAAGAAGGTCTTCGCCGACAAACTGCCGGACGTGAAGTTGGTCAGCATCGACTTCAAGAACTCGGAAGCGACCTTCGTCTATGACGCCGACGCGCTCTTCAACAAACCGAAGCCCGAGCAACTCATCGAACGCTTCGATAATCTGCTGAGAACTCACACGCTCGGCACGTTCGGTATTCGAGCGGTCTGTACGACACCGAAAGAAAAACTGATGTTCGTCGAGATCGGCGTTGCGGGGCTCGACTGCAAAGGCTGTTGTCTCGCGGTTTATGAAACGATCTACCGTATCGACGGCGTCGAACAAGCGACGGCAAGTTTCAAAGAGGGACTCGTGACTGCATGGATTGACCCCCAGAAGACCGACCGTGCCGCACTCGAAGACGCGCTGAAGAAACGCGGCGTGACGCTGAGTGCTCCGTGAATCGCTTTTTTTACGTAGCCATCACGCTCCGCGTGATGAGCCGAGCGTTTCAAACGACATTCATTAGCAACTGGCAATGCAGTAAGAGTCAGATCGTTGTTGAGGCGGAGTATTTTGAAATCACAGCTTTGTGAAGCGACCGGCTCGTCACGCGGAGCGTGACGGCTACGTAGTCGTGGAAGGCACGCTATGAAGACTGTCTGGCTCATCACCTTAACAACATTGCTGTCCTCGTCGGCTCGCGCGGACGAGGCGGTTGATTATGCGAAGCAGATCAAGCCGGTGTTGCAGGCTCGCTGTTATGCCTGTCACGGGGTGTTGAAGCAGGAAGGCAAATTGCGGCTCGACACGGCGGCATTGGCGATCAAGGGAGGCGAGAGCGGTGCCGCAATCACTGCCAGCGATGTGAGTGCGAGCTTGCTCCTCAAGCGAGTCACGGCGACCGATGAATCCGAGCGCATGCCGCCGGAAGGAGAAGCGCTCAAGCCGGCGGAAATTGCAGTGATCAGAACTTGGATTGCTCAGGGAGCGAAGGCTCCGACCGATGAGCGACCGGAGCGAGATCCGCGAGATCATTGGGCATTCAAGACACCAGCGCGGCTGGCGGTGCCGGTCGTCGCGAACACTGAATGGGTGCGGAATCCAATCGACGCCTTTATCGCGACAGAGCATCAGAAACGAGGACTGACACCTCAGCCGCCAGCCGATAAACGTGTCTGGTTGCGGCGTGTGTCACTTGATCTTGTCGGCCTGCCGCCGACGCGTGAGGAACTCGATGCGTTTGTGAATGACGACTCCACTGGGGCAACGGACAAAGTCGTGACGCGATTGCTCGACAGCCCGCAATACGGCGAGCGTTGGGGGCGGCATTGGATGGACATCTGGCGGTACAGCGATTGGTGGGGACTGGGGGCCGAGGTCCGCAATTCGCAGAAGCACATTTGGCACTGGCGGGATTGGATCATCGAGTCGCTCAACGCCGACAAAGGCTACGACCAGATGTTGCGCGAGATGCTCGCCGCCGACGAGCTGTACCCGAACGACCTCGACCGGCTGCGCGCGTCCGGGTTCCTCGCGCGGCAGTATTTCAAGTTCAACCGCACGAGCTGGCTCGATGAGACCATCGAACATACCGCGAAGGCGATGCTCGGCTTGACGTTTAATTGTGCGAAGTGTCACGACCACAAATACGACCCGTTCGCGCAGCTCGATTACTACCGCATTCGAGCGATCTTCGAGCCGTATCAAGTCCGCACAGACCTCATCCCCGGCGAGACTGACTTTGAGAAAGACGGCATCACCCGCGCGTTTGACTGCAATCTCGACGCTCAAACCTTCCTCCACATTCGCGGTGACGATCGCAATCCAGATAAGGCTCGCGTGATCGAACCGGGCTTTCCGGCGTTCCTGTCGTGGGACGAAACAAAGATCGAACCGGTCTCACTTCCATCCGATGCCGTTCAACCAAGTCTGCGTTCGTTTGTCGTGGAGTCGTATTTGAAGCAGGCCGAACTGCGAATCACCGACGCTCGCGCGACACTGGATGCGGCCAAGAAAAACCTGGCCGAAGCAGAGGAGGCGGCAAAGAAAATCAGCGAAAGCAGGCCGGCCAATACCCAGGACGACAAGGATCGAAAGGACGCAAAGAACGACAAGGATGCCAAGCCGTCTGACGCGAAGAAGACGGCGGAATCAAAGCCGCTGGTCGTGGATGACTTCGCCGCAGCGAAGCCCAATCTGTGGGAGATGCGCGACGGCATGTGGAGTTACTCGGATGGCAAATTGATTCAATCGCAGGCCGGTGCGACGAGGGCGGCACTGCGGCTGAAGCAACTTCCGCCGACGGACTTTGAAGCGAAACTAAAATACGTCCCGACCGGCGGTGAGATGTGGAAGTCAGTCGGGCTCACGTTCGACGTGACCGAGGCAGGGAACGAAGTGCTCGCGTATCTCAGCTCGAATGTGCCGGGTCCAAAGTCGCAGGTGTCGTACAAGGCTGGCGGCACTCACGTCTATCCGTCCGAAGGGGCTCAGGCTCGGCAAATTGAACTCAACAAGCCGCACGAACTGACGCTACGAGTGCGCGGCACGCTGATCAATGTCGTCGTCGATGGTCAGCACTCGATCGCCTATCGCCTGCCGATTGAGCGGCAACGCGGTTCGTTAGAGATCATCACCTATGACGCGAAGGTTGAGTTCCTGTCATTTGAACTGAGCGAATTACCGACGAACGTAAAGCTCGCCGAAGCGGAATCAGCTAAGAGCAAGCCGGTTGATGGCCCGTTGCCTGTTGACCAAGCGCAGCTCGCCGTCGTGATTGCCGAGAAAGCTCTGCTCGTCGCAGAAGCTCAGCCGACTTCGATCACAGCGCGAGCGGCCGCCGCTCGCGTGCGAACTCAACATCCTCCCGCTGATAACGTCGCGACCGTGATTACAGAAGCGGTTCGCGCGGAACGATTCGCGAGTGCCGCGAAAGCGGATGAAGACGTCAGTCGTGCGGAGTTCGACCTGCTGCGAGCGACTCCGGAGAAGAAGGCCGAAGCCGAAAAGAAACTTGCCGTGTCGAAGACCACGCTCGAATCGGCTCGCAAAGCGATCGACATGCCGGGTGAGAGTTACACGTCTCTGATCGGTTCGTTGAAGACGCTCGAATCAAACCTCGAAACCGAAGCGAGCCGATCGAAACCGTTTCCGCAGACCAGCAGCGGTCGGCGATCTGCGTTCGCGAAGTGGATTACTGATCCCCAGCATCCGCTCCCCGCGCGAGTGGCCGTCAATCACCTCTGGTCACGACACTTCGGCAAACCACTGGTTCCAACCGTGTTTGACTTTGGTCGCAAAGGGACACCGCCGACTCATCCTGAGTTGCTCGATTGGCTGGCTGTTGAATTGGTCGAACACAACTGGAGCATGAAGCACATCCACCGACTGATTGTCACGTCCAACACTTATCACCTGAGTTCCACCAGCGCCGGAGCGACGAACGAAACGCTCGCCGCCGATTCGGATAATCGCTTTTACTGGCGAGCGAACCCGATCCGCATGGAGGCTCAAACTGTCCGTGATACGTTGCTGTCCCTGGCCGGCGAACTCGATCTGACGCTCGGCGGCCCGTCGATCCCCGTCAACAACGAAGCCTCGCGACGACGCAGTCTGTACTTCGTGCATTCGCACAACGAGCACCAAAAGTTCCTCTCGATGTTCGACGACGCCAATGTCCTGGAATGCTACCGCCGAGCGGAAAGCATCGTCCCGCAACAAGCCCTCGCGCTGGAGAACAGCCCCCTGGCCACCACGATGGCGGAAAAGATCGCCCAACGCATCGCCGCCGCAAATCCAACGGCCTCTGATCAAGACTTCATCCGCGCAGCATTCCTCGCGGTACTCTCCGTCGAGCCGACTGAATCCGAACAAGTGGTCGCGATCGAGGCCATCGCTCGCCTCACGACCGCCGCGAAGCTCAAGAACCGACCGAACCCCGCAGCGCACGCCAAAACCAACTTGATTCACGCGCTGTTGAACCACAATGATTTTGTGACGATAAGATGAGTCACCGGGAAAAGATTTCGCCGAAGTCGTATTGAGAGGAGATGGTCATGCAAGTTTCTGTCGTAATTCAAAACCTGAATGGCGCGGGGTTTCGAGCGAAGACAGTGTCGAATCCGCAGATGAGTGCCGACGGACCGACTCGAGATATTGCACTCGCTTCGTTGCGTGATCAGCTCATTGAGCAGCTTGAAGGTGAGGAGGTCGTGAGCCTCGACATCCCGGTTTGCTGTGAAAGAGCGGCTGACGATTGGGAGTCGAATCCGTGGTCAAAGTGCGCGGGAGCGTTCAAGGACAACCCAATGTTTGACCAAGTCCTCGAAAACATGAAGGCCTATCGAAAGTTACGAGACCAAGAGTTGGATCAGATCGAGGAGTAATTTGTGTTTATTCTCGACACCGATCATTTCACGTTGCACCTGCACGGCCACCAAACGGTGACTCAGAATATTTTGGAGCACAATTCTTTGAATGTCGCGGTTTCAATTGTGACAGTCGAAGAAACACTGACTGGGTGGTACTCGACCATTCGGCAGGCCAAAGCTTTGGCGACTCAGATTCAGGCATACGCGGGTTTGTTTCGGTCAATGCAGGCGTTCCAAACGATTGAATTGGTCCCTTTCTCTCCAGATGCCTTGCTCCGATTTCGAGAACTACGAATCGCGCATCGACGGTTAGGACGAATGGATTTGTCGATCGCTGCAATCGCGATGGAATTCAATGCGACGCTCGTGACTCGCAATCGCATCGACTTTGAGCAGATTCCGGGGCTGAAGATTGAAGACTGGTCGCAGCCAGAAAGTGGAGACGCCGATCATGCTTGAGAGAAATTCAACGTCGTGCGATTGCTCGAATCATCGCGGCGTGCATCGCCGAGCGTTTCTGTCGGACGTCGGTATGGGCTTCACCGGTCTCACGCTCGGTGTGATGTTGGCTCGCGATGGTGTGGTGCGGGCGGATGCGGTTGCGAACTGGCAGCCGCCGGATGGGCAGTCGCATTTCGCGCCCAAAGCGAAGAGCGTCATTTGGCTGTTTATGAATGGCGGGGTTTCGCAGGCGGAGTCGTTTGATCCGAAACCGGAACTGACCAAGTACGGCGGGAAGACGATCAGCGAGACTCCGTACAAGGACGCTCAGAATCCAGAGAAGCTGAAGCTCGCGCGAGTCACCGTCGTCAACGACGCGAACGGGCAGCAGCGGACGAAGCTGTATCCGTTGCAAGTCGGCTTTCGGAAGTACGGCGAGAGCGGCATCGAACTGAGCGACTGGGTGCCGCATGTTGGCAGTTGTGTCGATGACATCGCGGTCGTGCGATCGATGTTTACGACCGACGACAATCACGGGGCGCAGACGCAGTTTCACTCCGGCCGGCACATGCTCGACGGCGAATATCCGACGTTGGGTGCTTGGGTGAATTACGGATTGGGATCGCTCAACGACAACCTGCCGCAGTTCATCTCGATGGGGAACCGCGAGTATTGGAACGCGAAGGACGGGCATTATCTCGGCCCGGCTCATGATGCGGTGCCGGTGCGCGTCGATCCGAACAATCCGCTCGACTTCGGCAAGCCAGCGAAAGACTTGAGCATCGACGAACAACAGATCGGCTTCGATCTCGTCGGGCGATTGAATCGGCTAAAGGCGATCGAATATCCGAATGACGCGGCGCTCAACGCGCGAATCAAGGCTTACGAACTGGCGTTTCGGATGCAGACCTCGGTGCCGGAAGCGCTGAGCCTCAACATCGAGACACAAGAGACGCAGCAGCTTTATGGACTCGACGATCCCGCGACTCGTGACTTCGGAATGCAGATGCTCGCCGCTCGGCGGTTCGTTGAGCGCGGCGTCCGTTTCATTCAAGTGCAACACGGCGCGGGAGGCGCGGGAGTGTGGGACGCTCACGGCGGCTTGAAAGCGAATCACGAACGAAATTTTAAGGCGGTCGATAAGCCGATCGCCGGGTTGCTGAAAGACCTCAAGCAGCGCGGGTTGCTCGATTCGACGATCGTGCTATTCGCTTCCGAGTTCGGACGCACGCCCGGTTCACAGGGCGCGGACGGACGCGACCACCACATCTACGGCTTCTCCGTGTGGATGGCGGGCGGCGGCATCAAGGGGGGCATCGTCCACGGAGCGACTGATGAGATCGGTTTCCACGCCGTCGAGAATCGGCATTATGTCACCGACATTCACGCGACGATTTTGCATCAACTCGGTCTCGATTCCCGCCAACTCGAAGTCCCCGGTCGCAAACGTCTCGACATCGATCACGGCAAACCGATCACGGAGATCTTGGCGTAGCGACGAACGATATCGGCCATACGTAGCCGTCATCGCTCCGTGCGCCGTGAAAGGTGTTGATCTTGAGCGGGGGATAATCCCGCCCGGCAACTTGTTGTTCCAGCCGGTAGCAATTGG
>JANNDA010000464.1:0-1781 GCA_031387195.1 Planctomyces sp.
TCGCCGCGCCTTCGGCGTCGGAGTGATGTCCATACCAAGCAAAATCCATACGCGGGGTTTAGCGACTCTGGGTGAATAGCGCAATTCTGTTCTCTATGCTATTTTCTAAGGGTGCGGTTAAACAATCGTCCGAAACATCTCGTTCAGGGCCGCGAACGGTATCTCTGCCCCTAGCTCAAGCGGGACGTTGTCCCCTGAGACAATCATGATGACTCTTGAGAGTAAGGTGAGCTACGGCCAGAACCTGCGGATGATCTCCACGGTCACCGCCGACATCGCCGATCCGTCACGCTTTGTGACTCGATACGGCGCGGCGATTCGCGCTTATTTGCGAGCGTTGATTCCCAACCCGCACGATGCGGATGAAGTCGAACAAGATTTCTTGCTGCGCGTGATCGAGCGAGGCTTTCCCGATGGTCAAGGACGTCGGGGGCCGTTCCGGTATTACTTGATGACGGTGGTGAGAAACGCGGCACTGGCTTACTTTCGTAAATCGCAACGCCAGCCGATGACGGTCGCCGACTTGTCCGCAATCCCGGCCGCAGAGGAGGCCGACCGCGAATGGAATCGAAAGTGGCGCGAGTGCGTGTTGAAGAATGCTTGGCTGGCGTTACGTCAGCATGAGCAACGAAATTCCGGCAACTTGTGTCACACCGTGTTGCGAGCGGCGGTGAAGCATCCCGAAGAAGGCTCGAAAATGCTGGCCGCACGCGTTTACTCGCTGACCGGACAAGAGATGACTGCTGAGGCATTTCGCAAACAGCTCAGTCGTGCTCGCCGCCGCTTCGGCGAATTCATCGTGCAAGAAGTCTCACGAACGCTCAGCTCTGTGACGACCGAGTTGATCGATGAAGAGCTGCAAAGCCTTGATCTGTGGAAGTACGTCCGCGTACCGAATGAGTGATGCCGCAGTTAGAGCGGCTAATTGGTTGCCTTCTGATGAACGATCGGAAGCAACAAGCACAGCGCGCTGGACGCGATCACCGCCAACGCAAAGCCGATGAACGCGAAATCGAATGATTGGCGGCGATCGCAGAGTTCAATCAGGGCGGCGACGATCGCTCCGCCGGTGCCCCAACTCACCCCCATCGTGATGGAGCTGGCGACTCGCTGACTTTCGGGAATCAACTGCTGGCCGTAACTGATGAAGACCGGCAGTGTGATTCCCAGCAGCAGGCCCGATGCGCCGGTCGCGCCTTTGAGTGCGAGCCCTTCCAACTGAGGGATCATCGCGATGAACGGTACAGAGAGTGACGGAATCAGCCACAGGGCGAGTCGCTCGGTGCGCGGTCGCACGAACAATGCCGACAACAAGCCGCCGAGTCCGATGCCGGCCATGAAGCACGATTGCACCAAACCGACCTCGGACTTCGTGAATTGTTTCGCGGCCAACCAGAACGAGATCGCGTTCGGTATTCCTGCTGCTGCGACGACTCGCAGTGTTCCCGACAGGATGAGCAACAGCACGACCGAGTGATGTGTGCGAAGAACTCGAATCGCATCTTTCGCTGCATCAAATCCCTGCGATCGAGCCACGGGATGCGAGTCACGAAAGGCGAGCCGCAGCACAATGATCAGAGTCAACGCGATCGCGATGCCGCCGGAGAGTCCACTCAAGCCGAAGCGATCGACAACCAACCCGCTGCAATACGGCCCGGTCGCCTGACCCAAAAATCCTCCCATCGCAAAGATCGAGATCGCGCGACTGCGAGCGGTTGGCCAACTGTTGCCTGCCAACGTCGCTCCTTCCGGATGAAACGCGGCGATCCCTAGCCCTCCGC
>JANNDA010000498.1:0-1512 GCA_031387195.1 Planctomyces sp.
GACAAAGGAAGAGGCCGGGAGCCTTTTTCAGAGAGCGCGATTGAGTCAGGCGAGCGGGGCTCAAACAGTTACTTGCCAATCTTCCATCGCAAGTACTCTTCCAGAAAGCCGTCGATGCCCCCATCGAGCACTGGCTGAGGATTACCGACACGCATTCCCGTGCGAGCGTCCTTCACGAACTGATCGGGGTTGAGCACGTAGTGCCGCACTGGTTCGCCGCCGAAACCGATCTTCGATTTGCTGCCGCGCTTGGCCGCGAGTTCGGCTTCACGTTTCTCGCTCTGAATTTTGTAGAGCTTGGCGATGAGCATCTTCTTCGCCGTCGCTTTGTTCTTCATTTGCGACCGCTCGTTCTGACACGCAGCGACGACTCCGGTCGGAATGTGCGTCAGTCGCACCGCCGAGTCAGTCTTGTTGACGTGCTGGCCGCCGGCACCGCCCGAGCGGTAGGTATCGACACGCACGTCGTTTTCCCAATCAACATCAATCTCGACGTTCTCGTCGACTTCGGGAGTGATATCCAGCGCCGCGAAAGAGGTCTGTCGCCGAGCGGCGGAATCGAACGGGCTGATGCGAATCAGCCGATGCACTCCCATCTCACCTTTGAGATAGCCGTAAACGTAGTCGCCGCGAATCGCGATTGTGGCGTTGCGAATCCCCGCCTCTTCACCCGGTGAGCGATCCAATTCCTCGGTCTCGAAACCGTGTTCTTCGGCCCAACGCAGATACATCCGCAGCAGCATCTCTGCCCAATCGGCCGAGTCAGTGCCACCTTCACCCGCTTGAATTTGGATATAAGCCCCGCAGACATCTTCCGGCGCGGACATCATCTCTTGCAGTTCGAGCGCTTCGAGCTGGCTCTTCACCCGCTCCAAAAGCTGAGTCAGTTCTCGTTCGCTTTCGCCGGAATCATCGTCCTCTGCGAACTCGACCAGCACCTGCATGTCGTCCGCCGCCGAGACCAGCGCGACCAACGGCTTCGTGATCGCGTTGAGCTGTCGCAATTCCGTCACCAGCGCCTGCGCTTTTGTCTGGTTGTCCCAGAAGCCAGCCCCACCCATCGTGGCATTGATCTCGTCAATGCGTTTCTGCTTGATGAGCAAGTCAAAGAGAGTCCCGCAGATGCATGATGCGGGCCCGAACGTCATCGCAGTTTTCGCGAAGTACGTGATCCATGTGAAAAGTCCTTGTGACGCAGGTAGCTTGGGGGGCGGGGAGAAATAGCCGAATGGTGCGGGGATTGCCAGCGAGTGAGTTCCGAGAAAAGGGAAATTGGTCATTGGTTATCGGTCGTTTGTCATTGGTCATTTTTCAAACCAAATGACCAATAACCAACTACCAATTGCCTTCTGCGGTTCAACTCAGCCGATCGCCGTATTGCTGTTCGTAGTAGTTGCGATATTCGCCGGACTTGATGCGGTCGATCCAGGCCGTGTTGGCGAGATACCAGTCGATGGTCTCCCTCAGTCCGTCGCGAAAGTTCCATTGCGGCTTCCAGCCCAGTTCTTCTTC
>JANNDA010000522.1:0-5992 GCA_031387195.1 Planctomyces sp.
AAGCTCTTCAACGTCTCTCCGCCATTTTTGAATTTTGCGGTGCCTGACCCCCGATCAACGTCGGGGATGACCGTTGGTAAGCCCGGCCGCTGGCGATACCATCCCTCCGTATGTTGGGAACACTTTGAATATCTCCTCGCAATGCGCCCCGTGGTCTCGCTCGAAGCCACGATCGCACGAGGGCCTTGGCCAATGATGTGGCTTCGCGGTATCAGTTCACCCACGGCCTCGCGGTTCGCGAGTGGAATTCGGGGGAGCTGTCTCGACACCGCGCCCCGTGTCAATGCGGCGTGTGACACACGCGAGACGGCGACACAATCCCCACCGAAGCATTTTCCTGCGGTTCGCCCCGAAGGGGCAGCCACATGCCAGCCCAGGGCAGAGCGGAACGGCGTCAGCCGTGAAGCGCCGCCCTGGGGCGGCCATCCAAATGGTGTTTGGAGCCCTGAAGGGGCGAAACAAGCCAGAGTGAAACGTCCCTGGATTTGTGACGCCCTTTCAGGGCTAAAGACATCCTTGGTGACCGTGACCTGGGGCGGCGCTGCGCTCTGCCCCAGGCTGACATGGGGCTGCCCCTTCGGGGCGAAATGCCATTGGACTAGCTCCATTCGGTTCAAACTTAGCCCAATCATTCTGTGGGTCTACATTGTGATCGGTGCCGTCAGTCCGGCGTCGGCCGCTGTCGATTTGGGGAAACTCACCGCGCTCTTCCGAACCGGCCAATATGCCGAGTGCGTCGAGGCGACGGCGGTAGCCATCCGCGAAAGTGAGTTCAATGAAAACTTGCGGGTGCTGAAGATTCGCGCGGAACTGGAATTGGGGCGTTACTCGGATGCGGCCGAGACGCTGGACGCGGCGTTGAAGAAGTTCAGCACCAGCATTGAGCTGCGCTGGTGGGGTCTTGACGTCTGCCGTTTCAACAACCAACTGGAACGAGCGATTGAGTTTGAAAATGAGATCGAGCAACTCGTGAAGCAAACTCCGTGGCGCTACAGCGACGCGGGAAACCGGCTGGTGCTGGGGCGGTTTCTGTTGAGTCGCGGAGCTGATCCCAAGCAAGTGAATGACGGGGCTTACAACATCGTCAAGAAGTATCAGCCGACGTTCGCTCCGGCGTTTGTAGCCAGTGGCGACTTGGCGTTGGAGAAGAATGATTTCGCACTCGCCGCGCAAAACTTCGAGCAGGCAGTGAAGCTCGATCCCACCGACGCGGACGCGCATTACGGATTGGCTCAGGCATTTGCTCCCAGTGATTCGGCCAAGGCGGAAGCCGCGCTCAAGGCCGCTCTGGAACGAAACCCAAATCATGTCGGCTGCCTCTTCTTTCTGGCCGACGGTCACGTCGATTCGGAACGCTATGGCGATGCTGCCGCCGTGCTGACTCAGGTTGAGTCGATCAACCCGCTGCATCCCAAGGCGGCGGCATATCGCGCGGTGTTGGCTCATTTGCGGAATCAATCTGAGAGCGAGAGGCAGTACCGCGCAACGGCACTCAAGCATTGGGCGACGAATCCGGACGTCGATCATCTGATCGGCAAGAAGCTGTCGCAGAAGTATCGCTTCGCGGAAGGTGCCGAGCATCAACGACAGGCTTTGCAGTTCGACGCGAAATCCCTGCCGGCCAAGATGCAGCTTGCGTCGGACCTGTTGCGGCTGGGGCAAGAAGACGAAGGCTGGAAGCTGGCGAACGAAGTCTACGAAGCGGACGGTTACAACATCTTCGCGCATAACCTCGTCACGTTGCAGGAGAGCGTCGCGAAGTTCCGCACGCTCGAAGAAGAAGGCATCGTCGTCCGCATGGACGCTCGCGAAGCGGACATCTACGGCAACCGAGTGCTCGGCCTGCTCAAGCGTGCGAAGCAGCAACTCGGTACGAAGTACGACGTGACGCTCCCCGCGCCGATCATCGTCGAAATGTTTCCCAAGCAAGAGGACTTCGCGATCCGCACCTTCGGACTGCCGGGCGGAGCGGGCTTTCTCGGCGTCTGCTTCGGCACGGTGATCACGGCCAACAGTCCGGCCTCGCAGGGGACGCATCCGACTTGCTGGAAAGCGACGTTGTGGCACGAGTTCTGTCACGTCGTAACGCTCAACAAAACACACAACAAAATGCCGCGCTGGTTGAGCGAGGGCATCTCGGTTTACGAAGAGCGGCAAGCTGACTCGACATGGGGCCAGTCGATCAACCCGCTGTACCGCAAGATGCTGCTGGGCGACGACCTGACTCCCGTCAGCGAACTGAGCGGTGCGTTTCTGCATCCACGCACGCCGCTGCATTTGCAGTTCGCGTACTTCGAGTCGTCACTCGTCGTCGAATACCTCGTCGAAAAGCACAGCCTCGAATCGTTGCAGAAGATTCTGGTGGATCTCGGCAACGGGCTCACGATCAACGACACGCTGGCTCGGCACACGGGATCGCTCGACGACTTGGATGCGGCGTTTGCTGACTTCGCTCGCAAACGCGCGGCTGAGATGGCTCCTGATGCAGACTGGTCGGAACCGGAGTTGCCTAAGCGAGCGAACGGCGAACTGCTGACGGCGTACCTCAAAGATCACCCGCACAACTATGCGGCGTTGCAACGGCTCGCCAAGCAACTGATCGCCGAGAAGAAGTTCGCTGCTGCGCGTGAGCCGCTTGAAACGCTGCGCCGCTTGTACCCCAAGGACGCGAGCGGCGACGGTCATCTCGCGCTGCTGGCTCGCGTGCATCGCGAATTGAAGGAGACGCTTCAAGAACGAGCCGTGTTGGAACAGCTTGCCGAGTTGACCGACGACAATGTGGACCTGTTCGCTCGGCTGTGTGAGCTGACTTCGCAAGCGGACGATTGGGAGGCGACTCGCGAATTCGTGCAACGCTGGTTGGCGATCAACCCCTTGCAACCGGCTCCTCATCGGTTTGCGGCAACCGCTGCGGACAAGTTACAGGATCACAAACTGGCGATCGACAGCTATCACGCGATGCTGCTGTTGAATCCGATCGACGTTGCTGATCTGCATCTGAAGTTGGCGACGACACTACAACAGACCGGTGATCTACCTGCGGCAAAACGTCACGCTCTGCTAGCGTTGGAAGAAGCTCCGCGATTCCGTGCGGCACATCAGCGGTTGTTGGAGATCATCAAAGCGACCGAGGTGAAGCCATGAAAAAAATATCTCGAGGCGTCAACAAGGGCGGATGTTTCAAAACGCTCCGGTTTTGGAATCTCTTGAAGCGTTCGCCCTCGCTGACGCTTCGGGTTACTTTTGCGGTGTTGCTCATTGTTGCCGGAACCGCGTTTGCTCAACGCAGTCCGTTCATGCGGCGGGAGTTTCGACCGGAGATGGTCGATCGTGGTGGCGTGCCGGAATGGAAGAACGATGAACGCTTCAAGTCCGACGTCTTCACGTTCGTCCGCGTGAAGTACTCGTCGTACAACGGCGGGCGTGGTGGCAATTGGGCAACCGACTATCCCGACAGTGATCTCAACTTCTCGTATCGCCTGCACGAACTCACGGCGATTGAGGTGGACCCCCACGGGAAAATTCTCGAACTGACGGACGAGGCGATCTTCGATCATCCGTGGATGTATCTGATTGAGCCGGGCCGCATGAGTCTCACCGAAGCCGAAGTTGCGGGCCTCAGAAAATATCTGCTTAACGGCGGCTTTCTGATGGTGGACGACTTTTGGGGCGAGTACGAATGGGACAACTTCTATCGGGAGATCAAACGTGTCTTCCCCGATCGCGAACCGATTGAACTGCCGCTCGAACACGAAATCTTTCACTGCGTCTACGATCTGAAGCAGAAGCCGCAGGTGCCGAGTATCCACGCTTGGTTGGCCACCGGTCGCACCGACGACAATCGGCCAGACGCCGCCGAGGTGCATTACAAAGCACTCTTCGATGACAAAGGCCGCATGATGGCCATCATCTGCCACAACACTGACATCGGCGACGCTTGGGAACGTGAAGGCGAAAACGAGACCTATTTCCATGAGTTCTCCGAAAAGTGGTCGTTCCCGATCGGCGTCAACATCGTGACCTATGCCATGACACATTGATTTTGGAGTGCGGTGTGTCAGCACCGCTTTGGATTCCTTTCGTTTCTCGATCGAATCACCGGTTTGGCACTCAAGAAATTATTCAAAGCGGTGCTAACACACCGCACTCCAAAGGAGAACCAATGCCCGAACATCTCGACGAATTTCTTTCCGAACAAGAAGCGGTCAGCCAGCTTCGCAGCGCTCGGCGGCGGATCGGTGAGCAGCTTTCCAAAGTGATCATCGGGCAGGCCGATGTGGTCGAGCAGTTGCTGATCAGCTTGTTTGCCGGTGGGCATTGCTTGATCACGGGGGCTCCCGGTCTGGCTAAGACGCTGCTGGTCCGGTCGATCGCGCAGATCTTTCATCTGAAGTTTCAGCGCATCCAATTCACTCCCGACTTGATGCCGGCGGACATCACCGGGACGGAGATCCTCGATCAATCGCCTGACGGGCATCGACGGATGCAGTTCGTCAAAGGTCCGATCTTCGGCAACGTGATTCTGGCCGACGAGATCAACCGCACACCGCCGAAGACTCAGGCCGCACTGCTCGAAGCGATGCAGGAGCATCAAGTCACGATCGCCGGGACGAGGTATCCGTTGGAAGAGCCGTTCTTCGTGCTCGCCACGCAGAACCCGATCGAGATGGAGGGGACGTATCCGCTGCCCGAAGCACAGCTCGACCGGTTCATGTTCAACGTGCTGATCGATTATCTGCCGGAAGATGATGAGGTCACCGTCGTCCAACGCACGACGTCCTCTCGTCCCGAACCGATCGAGCCGCTTTTCACCGGCGACGATGTGCGCCGCTTTCACGAGGTCGTGAAGCGTGTCCCGATTGCCGAAGACGTTGTGCGTTACGCCGTGCGACTCGCTGCGGCTAGTCGGCCGGGTCAGCCGAAATCGCCGCAGTTCATCAACGACTGGGTCAGTTGGGGCGCAGGGACGCGAGCGGCTCAATACGTCGTGCTCGGAGCAAAAGCCCGCGCGTTGCTGACTGGTCGCAACCACGCGACGGTGGAAGACATCCGCGCGTTGCTGGCCCCGACGCTGCGTCACCGCATCCTTATCGGCTACCGCGCGGAAGCGGAAGGAATTTCCGTGGATCATGTGATTGGTCGGTTGTTGGAAACTGTGGAGCCACCGACGTAGTCGTCACGCTCCGCGTGACGAGCTGAACGTCGTAAGACGTCGATCGGACAATCAATGTTCAAGCGAAGTTCGATGTCTTTCTCAGGATCGGCTCCTCACGCGGAGCGTGAGGGCTACGTAAATGCGGTCGGCGGTTGATGGTCAATTGGAGTGCCATGTTGAATCCTGAAGATCTGACCGCTGCACGTCCCGGTGAATCCCCTCGCGGAGCGAGAGGGCCACATTCGCGAGCGTCATATATCGACCCGGCAACGTTGATGCGGATCAAGAATCTGCAACTGCGAGCGAAGGCGGTCGTCGAAGGGTTTCTCAGCGGCTTGCATCGCAGTCCGTATCACGGGTTCTCGGTCGAGTTCTCCGAGTATCGGCAATACACCCCCGGTGACGATCCGAAGTATCTCGACTGGCGATTGTTCGCTCGGTCAGATCGCTTCTATCTCAAGCGGTTCGAGGAAGAGACGAACCTGCGGTGCTACTTGCTCGTCGATCTCAGCCGCTCGATGGGGTTTCACGCGGACCCGATGACTTACGACAAAGTCGAATACGCAAAGACCGCAGCGGCCACGATTGCGTACTTCTTGACGCTGCAACGAGATGCCGTCGGGCTGATCACGTTCGATCAAACGATCCGTGATTACTTGCCGGCACGGTATCGGTCGGGACACCTGCATCGGCTGATGATGTGCCTTGAGCATCAAGTGGCGGGGACCGAGACCGACTTGGGATTGCCGCTGGAACAAGTCGCGCGAACGACTCGCAAACGCGGGCTCGGCCGGTGAATTTGAGTATCGAATCATCGACCCCGGCGGTTTTGACGAT
>JANNDA010000528.1:0-3245 GCA_031387195.1 Planctomyces sp.
TTCGGCGAACGATACCGGCAACGCTTCGGCCAGCGCTGTCTTCGCGAACCCGTCCGCTCCGAACGAGCGATATCCCCCCAACATCAGCAGCGCCTTTCCCTCGTTGACCCAACGAGTCAGCGACTGACACTCCGCCGCTTCCAGCTCGTCACCTTCCATGTCGCCGAGGATCACGAGATCAAAATTCTTCAGCCGCTCTTCGGTGATCAACCTCTCGTTGACGGAACTGTCGAGCCGTTGCGAATTCACTCGCCGCACGACCGACACCAGACTGACGTCCGGATCATCCTCCAACTTGGCCTTCAAAAACTTGTACTCGTACCGCAAGAACCCTTCGACGTAGAGCACTCGAATCGCCTCGCCCGTCACGTGCAGTGGGAAGTGCCGCGCGTTGTTCGCCAACGCCCGCTCGCCCGCCGCCGCCGACACGACCGCCGTGTAAACGAACTGCCCCGCTTCCGTCGGCGTGAACGTCAACGCGACCGGCTGCTCGTCGTTCCCTTCGGCAAACGAGACCTCCGCCGATGCCACTTCATCAGCACCGCGCTTCAACAGCACTTTGCCCGCCACCGCTGGCCCGGCCGTTTTCGCGACGATCACCGTCACCTTCAGTTCGTTGTTGACCATCGCTTTCGGCGGCGACTGAGCCTCCTTCACCGCTATGTCCAGCCGCGACGCATTTGGGTCCGACGGAAAGCCGACACACGACACCGGGACCGGCAGATTGGCCAACGCGAGCACATCCTGTCGGCCCGTGTTGTCCACGCCGTCGCTGATCAACACGACGCTCGTCAGCAGCTTCGATCGTAAGCGACTCGTTGCCGCAGTCACCGCGCGGACCAAATCCGTTCGCTCGACCTTCGGCTCTTTCGGCAGCGTGTCGCCGAGCGGCTGACCGTTGATATCGAACAACGCGATCTTCGTTTGCGGCCCGTTCGAGTTCGTTTCGATACCCCGCAACTTGGCGACCGCCTGATTCGCTCGAGCGAAACGCGATTGCCCGGAGGGATCGGCCAGCGACATCGACACCGAGTTATCGACCACCACGGCAATGTGCCCCGCGTCCACATCGCGCCGCTCGTGAGTCCACGTCGGCTTGGCCAACGCCAGCAACAGCGCGACGATCCCGGCCGCACGCAATCCCATCAGCAGCCACACGCGCCGCGAGTCCGTCCGCTCGGCGATTTGCCGATACACGGCCCACAACAACCACGCTCCCGCGACAAACAGCATCCCCCACAGCCACGGACGCTGCACGTTGTCAAACTGAAATAGGGCGAGGAGCGAATTCATTACAAACTCACACTTTCTCCGTCGGCGTTTCTACTAACCCGAAGCGTCAGCGAGGGCGAACGCTTCACAACGCTTCAAATTCATAGCCTCGTGGAGCGTTCGCCCTCGTTGACGCTTCGGGTTTCTGAAAACCGGCTCGCTTGCGGACTGCTCATCATCGCCGTGACGCGAGCGTCTTTCGTCTTCAAGTACCGCTCGGCGCTGATGCGATTCGCCAACCACGGCTCGAACAGCGCGAACGCCAGCGCCAGCCACAGCAGCCAATCCCAAAACCGAATCCCTCGGCGAGCAACGAGCGACACATCTCCCACCTTCGTCGCATCGTCGAGGTAAGTCATCAACAGCCGCCCAGGAAACGCGGCTTTGAGTTGTTGTTCAAGTTCGGTGACGTTGTTTGTAGTCCGGATTTCCAATCCGGACGAAAGTCCGGTTTGAAAAACCGGACTACGGTCGGTGCCTCCGAAGTAGCTCAGGTCCGATTCGAGCGGATCGAGGTTCGCAACGAACAACTCGGTCGGTTTGTCGTGTCCCGTTTGCAGGACTTCGTAAGTGCCGATGCTTTCGGTCTCGCGGAAGGTCGGTTCGGTCGCGTTCCCTTCGAGGCTCAAGTTCGATAGCCGCCCGTCCGGCTGTTTCACCAGCAGTTGCGGTGAGCCTTCCAACGCGGAGACCGCAATCGGTACGGCGTCTCCCGTCCGATGAAACGGCTGCGGAGCGAAGCGTTGTTGACTGAGATATCCGACCAACCGATAGACCCACGGCAAGAACGCGGGCTTCACAGGGAAGTTCGACCAGTCCCGATCACACGGAGCGGCACAGAGCATGACCTTCCCTTGCCCGAACGATTTTTCAACCAGCAGCGGTGCTCCGGTGCTCGTTCGCATCAGCACCGCCGACTCACCCGGCTCGATATTCCAAAACGCTTGAAACTGCACGCCCGCAAACAGCGTTGATTGCTCGTCACGTAACGCTGCCAGAGCCGGATGCGTCTCGTCAAAATCACCGATGCCGGCCGTCGAACGCTCGCCGGCCGGATCGCCTTCGATGGAACTCAATCGTCCGGGCAACAAGCCGCCGTGCAATCGAGCCTCCCCCGCCAACGTCTGATTGTAGAACGGGGCGTTGACTTGATCTCCCAGGAAGATCAGCACGCTGCCACCGCGATCAACAAAACTTTCTAACTTTTCGACCGTCGGTGCGGCAAGCGATTCAACATTCGCCAAGATCACGAGCGACCGACCTTGCAGTTGATCATCGGCGATCGCGTTCGGCGTTGTCTGATCGAACTGCATCGGCGTGGCACCGCCAGCCGCCGCCGTCAAAGCTAGCTTCAAAAAGAACAATTCATCCAACCGTCCGACCGATGAGGGAGCCCCGTTGACGGCGAGCACCTTCACCGAATCGACCACGTCAAACGCAAAGTGCCGCCGATTGTCCGCCGGATATCGCTCGTCTTTGACCTGCACGAAACCGTGATGCCAGCCACCTCGTTCAAACGTGTGAAAGAACCGGCCGACGCTCCAGCGATCCGATTGCAAACCATCGAGCTTCTGCTCGCCCACTTTCTGGCCGTCGATGAACAGCTCCAATTCACACGCCGTCGCGTCCCCTTGAACGCGAACATGCGGACGCAGCGCGAACGGCACTCCGACCATCGGCCGCGAGGCTCCGTATTGCACCGCTGTGATACCGAGATTCTGCGGCGGCTTCGGCTTCAGGCTGACGAAAAAATGCAGCACATCCGAAGCGTCGCTGGTCGTCGCGAGCGACTCCGCGTCCGATGCTTCCAACTGTTGCAAGTCGCTCAGCACATAGACCTCTTTGCTGCCGTGCGAACTCCCTCGCAGCAACTGCTCGGCACGCAAGACCGCTTGAGTCAGATCGGTCCCGAGTTCTTTCACGACCGCGTTGTCCAACGCTTGCCGCACATCCCCCAGTTCGGGAGTCGGCTG
>JANNDA010000550.1:0-3769 GCA_031387195.1 Planctomyces sp.
AAAACAGACGATTAACTGGTTTGTTTCACGGACTACTCATGCTGGAAGTGGGGTCCCGCTATGTAACCCGAAGCGCCAGCGAGGGCGAACCGTGACGACGCCCTCGCTGACGCTTCGGGTTACATTGAATAAGCCCGATCAAACTGCGGATTCCGTGACAGCGGCGATGATGACTCGGCTGCGGCAAGACAGCGGATGGGCCGACGTCGATTGGTGGTGGTCCAGTCCGGTGACATGCAGATGGCGACCTTCGTCGGACCAGTCGCGTCGCAGGTCTTCCAGTTTCGACAGCACCGTGTGATCGACGATCGCGGCCCTGGAGAGGTCCAGTACGACTCGTTCGCTGTGGTCAAATTGGCTCAGGCATTTCTTCAGGCGGAGCCACGTGGTGAAGACGGCGGAGTCGTGTGAACTCACGACCGATTGGCCATCTTGTTGCGTGACTTGCAGCGACGGTCGCCACAACGCTTTCCACGAAATACCGCGGAGCAGATGCTCGCCGATTTCCAAACAGGCTCCGACCAAGATGCCGACCAGCAGGTCAGTCGCGAGGACCGCCACCACCGTGCCGACAAAGACGACGAGTTGATCTAACCCCAGCTTGTACATGTGCAGAAACTCCTTCGGAGATGCGAGGCGAAAGCCGGTGTAAACCAGCATCGCAGCCAACGCGGCCAGCGGAATGCGATGCAGCAGTCCGGGAGCCAGCGCCAAAAATAACAACAGGAACAGTCCATGAAACAGATTGGAGAAGCGGTCCTTCGCACCGTTGTCGATGTTGGCTCGGCTGCGAACGATCTCGGAGATCATCGGCAAGCCACCCAAACATCCAGCCGCGACGTTGGCGATACCGACGGCCATCAAATCGCGGTCGAAGTCGGTACGGCGTTTCGCCGGGTCCAGCAAGTCAATCGCTTTGGCGCTGAGGATCGATTCCAGCGAACCGATCAGGCAGAACATCATCACCCAGACGAGTCCATTCGATGTCAGCAACTCAGAGAAGTCGGGAAACGTGATGGCCGAGACAAAGCTTGTCGGCACCGAGACCAAGAACTTCTCCGACAGGTTGTAGTTTGAGCCGATCCACGAGTATTGGTGCGCGTTCTCCAGTCCGAGATAGCCGGCCATGCCGATGCTCAACATGACCACCAGCAACGGCGCGGGAACGCGCTTCAGCTTCGCATTCTTCACGAACGGCCAGGCCACCAGCACTGCCAGGCAAGAGACTCCGATGGCCGCGATGGCCGGGTTCATATTGAGCAGCGAGTGCGGAATCTCCAGCAGCAATTCCAGCGGCTCTTTCGAGGTCGGCGTCGTTCCCAGCAGGATGTGCGATTGTTTGGAGATGATGATGATCCCGATCGCGGCCAACATGCCGTGGACGACCGTTGTGGGAAACATCTCGCTGACGACGCCGGTCCGCAGCAGAGCGAACGCCACTTGCAGAACTCCCGCAGCCACAGTCACTGCCAACGTGCATCTGTAGGCGTGCATCTGGGCTGCGGGATTGTCCGGAACCCAACCGAACGACAAGGCACATCCGGCAACAATCACGATCAGCCCGGCCGCCGGGCCTTTGATCGTCATTTGCGAATTGCTGATCCACGGAGTCAGCAACCCACCGATGATCGCCGTGATGATTCCGGCGACGGGTGGAAAGCAACTGGCGTTGGCGATCGCCAAGCACAGCGGCAAGGCGATCAGAAATACCAAGAAGCCCGACAGAACATTCGCTTTCCAAGACGCACCGGATGCGGTCTCGGAAGCAGAGGCGTGGTCATTTGATGTCGCAGACATGAAAGTCTCCTTGAAGGTGAAGTGCCGGGGACTCCAGGCACGGCGTGTGCCAAGGACGTTGGCGCCGTTGACGTTCGAGCGTGAGGTGACGCGAAATCGCCGAGAAACACGGCGGTTTTCGGGTCCGAAAGAATTCACGCGAACTGCGCGGCGGTGGGTGCGAGACGAGCGAATCGCGATGAGTGCCGGCTAACGGCTAGCCGTTAGCCGGCTAACAGTTGGCCAACCTGGAGTGCTGCGGCTATGTAATCCGAAGCATGAGCGAGGGCGGACGCTCCCAAACGCGATGAGTTCCGTGTCTCGTGAAACGATCGCCTTCGCTCACGCTTCGGGTTACTTAGACGAACGGCTTATGATTCCATCCGAGGAGATCTTCGTTTCATGCATCAATCCACTTTGACCAAGGTCATGCTTCCGCTGTTTGGCGTGAGCTTGCTGTTGCTGACGGTGGGAGTTTTCGCCGCTTGGAAAGTGCATCAGCAGCAAGTCGGAGTCGCGGATCTTGTCGCCAAAGATGTCCGGGCGATGGCGTTGATTCATGACCTCTACATCCAGATGCGTGAGGCGCGGTTTCTCCTGAATCAGTATCTGCGATTTTCCGAAGAGTCGCATTTGGCGGGGATTCAACGTTTGAAAGACAAAACTGAAATGCTGCTCAAGCAATCTCAGGAGTTGGCACATGACCCGGAACAACGAACGCGGTTAGCCAAGGTCGAGGAGGGTTATCGGGAATTCGACCGCCAGCTTCAGGCGGCGTTGGAGCTTCCGAAAGACGCACGGTTCGTTGAACTGCAACAGTTGGCGGACGAACGGATCAATCAACTCGTGCTGGACCCGGCCAATGCCTGCGTCGAGTTGGACGAACGGGTGGTCGAACGCGCGAATGAAAGCAATCGCGACAACGCGCGTACGGTCAGAAATGGACTGCTGTTGTTGGGCGTTTGTGGCAGCTTGGCGGGAGTTCTCGGTGGCTTGGCGCTCGCTCGCGGGCTGCGACGATCGCTGCTGGAGCTGCATGTCTCCGTCTCCGGAACCGTCGATAAGTTGGAGACCGTCGTCGGTCCGTTTGAAACGTCGGACTTCAATTCGCCAGTCACGCTGCATGAGGGCTTGCAGGAACTTCGCCGCCGCGTTGAGCATGTCGTCGCACAGTTGCACGAGCGCGAACGCGAGCTGCTGCACAACGAACAGCTCGCGGCGATGGGACGACTCGCGGCCGCGCTCGCTCACGAGATGCGCAATCCGCTAACCCCGATCAAAATGCTCGTGCAGATGGCTCAGGGGCGAGAGGACGGCGGCGGGCTGAATCCCCGCGAACTGGAAATCATTAGCAGCGAGATCAGCCGCTTGGAGTATTCGATTCAATCGTTCATGGATTTCGCGAAACCGCCGGTGCTGGAACGGCGACGCACCGATCTGCTCGAATCAATTTCGGGGGCGGTCGCTCTGGTCATGGGCCGTTGCCACTCGCAGGAGATTGAGCTCACGACCGATTTCCCGGACAAGTCGTGTGAGTTCGATCATGACCCGACGCAGATCAAACAGGTGATCTTGAACCTGCTGCTGAATGCGCTCGACGCCTTGCAGCCGCAGGGACATTTGCGGGTGTCTGTTCGCGAACGCTTCACAGCTCCCAGCAATCCCGGCGAGCCGAGAACTCTGGCCGGCATTTTGATTGGCGTCGTCGATGACGGGCCGGGGATTCCCGCCGAGTCGCTCGAAAAAATCTTCGAGCCGTTCGCAACGACCAAGGAAAGCGGCACAGGCTTGGGCTTGGCCATTTGCCGTCGCATCGTGGAAGCTCACGACGGTTCCATCACGGTCAAGAATGCTGCGGGAGCCGGTGCCGAGTTTTCGATCTGGCTGCCGCAGCGAGCAGCGATGACAAGCTGACGCCGTAGGATGGCCGCCCTCGGCCGTCCTGGGGTTTGTTTTTCAAATGCGGCGGGCCGTGGGCGGCCATCCTACGGCA
>JANNDA010000600.1:0-1713 GCA_031387195.1 Planctomyces sp.
GTGGGTCGAGTCATCGTGACCCACCAGATCGTCGTCGGTAAGTGTGGTGGGTCTCGATGACTCGACCCACCCTACCGGGATAGTAAGACCTGAATCAGTTACCCAATAACTTCCTTGTCTGTCTCAGGTGCGGCATCGCTCTCTGGATCAAACCACTCCGGTTTGAAGACGATTCGCTTCTTGTGCTTCATGGCGAGGTTAGACGTGAGAGCCATGATCGCATCCGCCATCGCGACTGTGCCGTTGCAACGGAGGCCGCCGTCCTTGGGAGGTGCGTTGATGTTGTTGCGGATGCAGTGGCAGAAGTGCTCCATCTCTTCGGTGTAACCGCGGCTGATCTTTTCAACGGTCGCTCCGGCTGATGCGGCTCCGGCACTCGGTGCCAAGCTGGCGCTGGCCGACAAAACCGGGCCGCTGTCGTTGCCGTTGATGACGTAGAGCCGTTGCTCGACACCACCGCCGCCGGTTTCCGGACTCGCTTCTTTGTAGAGCATTGCTTGCTGCTCGGTTTGGACAACGAGTGTGCCTCGGCTTCCCATGACTTGCTCGCCATAGGGTTCAAAGCGGTTGGTGCTGAGCGATGAGTACGTCACAATTGCAACGTCGTTATGGTCTGCTTCGTAATGCGGGCCGGGGAACTCAAACGTGACGTAGACGTGGTCATCGATCTCGCGTTTGTCCTCTTGCTTGTCCTTCGAGCCGATTCCCTTCACGCCGTAGAAATTCTTTCCGCCGTAGCCGCTACTGGCGATCGGCTTCACTTTGCCGAGGAAGATGCTGCTGGCATCAAGCTGGTGACTGCCGAGTTCGGCCATCAAGCCGCCTCCGGTCTTGTTGTAGACGCGCCAATTGACGAGATGTTCGACGTCGTCGAAGCCGAAACTCTGGAGGTATTCGTTCTTGTCCTTCAGCGCGGCCAAGTCCTTGGCATCGACTTTTTTGTTCCACGAATCGCGACCCGGGAAGCTGTTGTTGCGATGCCACTGAGCGCGAATGTGCTTGATGTCTCCGAGCAGTCCGTCCTTGATGATGCTGTAAGCGTTGTCGTACAGCACGCTGTAGTGCCGCTGATGTCCGACGGCCAGCAGTTTGCCGGTGTCTTTCGCGGCCTTGATCATCGACTTGCAGTCGGTGACGGTCTTGGCCATGAGCTTTTCACAGAGGACGTGCTTCCCCTTTTTCATGGCCTCAATGGCCAGCGTGTGGTGCGAGATCAGCGGCGTGGCGATGACGACCGCCTCGACACGCGGGTCGTCGAGCAGCTTGCGGTAATCGTCGTAAAGCGTGATCGATGTTGCGGTCTTCTCGCCGAGCTTGCGGATGAGTCCGACTCGATCGTCGTTGCCGTCGCCTTCCAACGCACGACGCAAGTTCGTTGGCCGGATGTCGGCGATCGCGACGATCTCCATGTATTCCGGCGGATGCTGAGTCAGCAGCACCGAGCCTTCATCGCCGGTCCCGATGAAGCCCACTCGTACGCGTTCCCCCTTCAACTTTTCGTAGCCGAAGTAAGCCGCGCCCAGTCCCGTGCCGACTGCACCGAGTCCGGTCAATAATTCTCGGCGGCTAAAACCGACCGCTTCGTTGAAGTTTTCCTTGCCCAATTGTTTTTGTTCGGGA
The DNA here is from genome assembly GCA_031387195.1 of Planctomyces sp. Classification (GTDB taxonomy): domain Bacteria; phylum Planctomycetota; class Planctomycetia; order Planctomycetales; family Planctomycetaceae; genus SXKJ01. The sequence continues at coordinate 1,621 of JANNDA010000600.1, forward strand.
GTCAGTTGCATGATTTTGTCCTTGTGTCAGTTGTGATTGGTTTGTTGTCAGTTGATTTGGAGTAGTGACGCGAGCCTACTCGCGAAGTTCTTC
>JANNDA010000608.1:0-12544 GCA_031387195.1 Planctomyces sp.
GATTGACCGCTAACCCGCGCAGCAATCTTCCTCTGACGCCCCCGCCGACCCTGGTCGGTGGAGCGGTGACTGATCGCTGGAGCCGCGTGACTTCACAGGGTTCAATCTGCGTTCCACCGACCAGGGTCGGCGGGGGCGGACGACTGTGTTCGTCTACGGTTTAGCGGCCAATCAGCGCTCCACTGACGCAGGGTCAGTGGGGGCGAACGATGCACACCTGGAATCCGTGAGTGTCAGCAAATCTCAGATAGAAGATCAATCATGACGTGGCGATTGGTGACGTTCGGCGAGGTGATGTTGCGACTGTGTCCGGAAGAAAACCTGCGGTTGTCGCAAGTAATGCCCGGACGATTGGAAGCGACCTTCGGTGGTGGTGAGCTAAACGTTGCCGTGTCCGTTGCCATGCAAGGTGGGACGGCGTCGTTTCTGACAGCTCTGCCCGACAACGCGATTACCGATTGTTTGGAACAGGATCTGCGAAAGCTCAACGTCGGGGTGGAGCTGGTCCACCGCGCGAAGCAGGGACGGTTTGGAATCTACTTCGTCGAGACGGGAGCAAATCAGCGTGGCGGGACAGTGACATACGATCGCGAAGGGAGTTCGATCTCACTGCAAACGCCCGATGCGTATGACTTCGAGAGTTCGTTGCACGGAGCCACTTGGTTTCACATCACGGGGATCACTCCGGCCATCAGCGCGAACGCCGCCGCCGCCGCCAAGGCTTCGTTGCAGATGGCCAAGCGATTGGGACTGACTGTCTCGTGCGATCTGAACTTCCGCAAGAAGTTGTGGAACTGGAAGCCGGGGACAAAATCGACGGCCCTCTGCCGTGAGACGATGCGCGACTTGATGCCGTTCATTGATGTCGTCATCGCCAACGAAGAAGACGCCGAGCATGCGCTGGGAATCTCCGCTGCGGCAACGAACGTTGACGCGGGCGAATTGAACATCGCAGGCTACGCAGAGGTGGCTCGCAAGATCGCTGCCGATTTTCCGAACGTGCGGCAGGTCGCGATCACATTGCGAGAAAGTCTCTCGGCAAGCCACAACAACTGGGGCGCGCTGTTGTTCGATGTGACCTCGAATAGCGTCTCTTTCGCTCCGCATGACGCCAACGAAAAATACTCGCCCTATGAGATTCGCAACATCGTGGATCGAGTCGGAGCGGGAGACAGTTTTGCCGGTGCGCTGATCTTCGCGCTCAACACTTCGGAACTCTCGGACCCACAAACGGCAGTCAGATATGCCGTGGCGGCAAGCTGCTTGAAGCACAGCATCAAGGGAGATTTTAACGTCGTGACTCGCGGTGAAATCGAAGCCTTGATGGGCGGTTCTGGATCAGGCCGCGTGCAACGTTGAACGGCTTCCTTCACACGACTCCGGAGCCAAACGATTCGTCGTCCTCTTGGCTCAGTCGGATCGTGGCGTTCGCCATATCTGCCTGCGGCATCTTCAGGACATGAGGTTGAGACGGGCCACTGTTTCCGCTGCGATCGGGTTGATCGATGCGGTGTGTCGTGTCGCGGCGCGTGAACTGAGTGGTCAGCGGCTGACCGTCGTCATAGTCGTCCTCGCCGTAGTCGTCGTAGCGGCAGATGTAATCCGGCTGTTGAGCCAGAACGATCTCTTGCTCGTAAGCCTCCATGACTTTGATCTGAATTTGCTCGCGGCAATCGCTGTTGATGGGATGAGCGATGTCGGCATACAGCTTGGCTCGACCGTCGGCATCCTTGATCGAACGGTCTTCCCGCAGAGTCTCACCACAGTGATTGCAGTAGCGCGAGCGAAGATGATTCTTGTTGTGGCAGCGCGAGCAGCGGTCCATCAACCGGCGACTCGGCATCGCCACGAACGAGCCCTTGCCACCTTGGATAATCTTTAAGTCCCGAATCACAAAACTGCTGTCGAACGTGATCGAGCAGAATCCTAGCAGTCGATCGTTGGGGTCATTCATCAACTTGACGCGAACTTCGGTGATTTGCACAGCAGCACTCCTTCACTGAACGAAGACCAATCCGTCGCTCTGATGGTGAAACTTCGTCGAAGCGGCGGTCGAGATGTGCCGATCCAACGACATGAAAAAAGCCGACCCCCGCAAACACGGAGTTCGGCTCAAAACGCAGCGGTGAAAAAACAAGCGGAGAGAATCGCAACAGGGACGGGATTCGACAGACCGACCGCCTCGCGTTATCCCGCCAGTGGCAGAAAACGTGATCGACGACGCATGATGCGGATCAGGGTTGAGTCGAAGCCACGAAAACATGGTCGCATCCTGTCGAACGGACTCGAGCCGCCAAGGCCACAGCCTGTTCGCGTTGAGAGCAGATTCCGAAATAAGCAGTCCCACTGCCGCTCATTTGATGTCCGAGGAACGGCAGGCGTTCAAACAAACGACGCAGGCGAATCACGTCCGAGTTCAATTCCTCGGCCGGTGGTTGCAAAGCATTGTGCATACGGCTCCCGGCGAGACTGAGCCGCCCGGAGCACAGAGCCTGCACCAGCGGACGCACTGAGCGTGGCTCGGCGGTGGCTCGACACCGCCGAAAGACGGCTGCCGTCGAAAGCCCACTGGCTGGTTTGGAAATGACAAAGTGCAGTCTCATCGGTCGCGCCAATGGTTCAATCAATTCGCCCCGGCCGCGACAAATGGCCGCCGGTGTTTTCATCAAAAAGAACGCCACATCACTGCCCAGTTGGGCCGCCAGATCCAGCAACTGCCGGTCTGACAAACCTAATTCCCACAAACGATTCAGTGCGACCAGTGTCGCAGCACAATCACTCGAACCACCCGCCAAACCGGCGGCCAACGGAATGCGCTTGGTCAGTTGGATGTGAACTCCTCGGTGAGTCCCGCTAACCTCCCGTAACAGTTGAGCGGCCCGTACCACCAAGTTGTCAGCACCTGTCGGCAGCGGTCCCGGTGAGCATTTTCGAGATCCCGCCCAACTGCAAGCCAGAGTAATCGTGGACGAATATGAGTCCGCCGAATGACTCCTTGTATCCGCCGTCGAAGACCGTGCCGCAGATTTTTCCTCCGTGAACTGCAACGTGTCGTAGTGGCCGACGGTCATCATGAGTGTTTCCAGCTCGTGAAAACCGTCCGGGCGTTTCCCCAAAATCTCAAGAAACAAATTGAGTTTGGCAGGGGTGTGAACAACCAGCGTTCGGCCGTGTTGCCGCAAGAGCATGGGCTGCACATCCCGTGAGCCATCCAATGAGAGCTGTCCAAATAACGCGTGGAAACCGTGACTAGAGCGATCCAAAACGAGAGGTGATCGTCGGCTACTTCCGTGTGCGCACTAGTCCGACCGGTCTCGAACCACTTGCGGAAGGGCTTGATGCCAGACGGCATCCTTGAAGATTTGCCCCCTCAAAATCCATGACTGGGGGGCGAATGCTATGAGGCGCGCGCGCGACCGTCAAGATGGCTTTACGCACGCAGCAGGAATGGCCCCAAGCCGCCCGGCTCACCAAGACTTCAACATGAGTTAGACATCATTCAGGCGGCCGGCCGAGTGATCCGCAGAGCCGCCGGCAAGCAGATTGGCACCATCGTGATTCCGGTTAGTCCCGACCTTCGATCGCGGGTGGGGTGGCCGACAATTTTAAGGGCCAGAGTTTTTCCTCGGTGGCCTTCAGCACGAGACCTACTCGGAACGGGTTGTAGCCGTAGCAGTAGCCTCGGAAACGAACTTCGTTCCAACCCGCGCGGAGTGCGAGAGATTGAGTGGCTTGGCGATCGTGAACCGTCTCGCCGGGCTGATAGGTGGACGTTTTCAGCGGGATGACCTCGCCATTTAACGTCCAGCGCAGCTCGGTTTGTGGATGGCTGTGAAGGTCGGCGTCGAGTTCAACGGCAGAGGGCGCATAGACCCAGGTCGCGCCGTACCAGACTTGGCCGCCGTTGCCGCAGATGACGCGCGTGTCGAGCGGTTCGATGGTCGCCGCCTTCCAACTAACACGGCGTGGATCGGGCCAGTAGCCGCGAAGTTGGTCGCCGGTGAAGACCGCCTTGAGGTCCACCTTCGCGTCGTCGAGCGGGTAGCGGGCGGCTTCGCAGAATTCGCGGACGGCCTTTTTCATTTCGATGGTCGTGCCAGCGATCACGCCGTTGGGGTCGGTTTTGAATTTCTCGGCACCTGGTCCGCCGAATGGACCGGCGAGCAGCCAATGACGAACGACGATGCCGCGATCGAGGCCAGTGAATTCGGCGGGCGACCACGAGCCGGGATAGAGGCGGGCTTCGGTCGGTTCGTCAAAGGTCTCGCGGCTGGCCGAGCCATCGGAGTTGGCCCACCAAAACTTGTTGTGCCCGCCGAAGGTCGCCTCGAAATTCACGAGCGTGCGAAAGCCGCCCGCGAAGGGATCGCTCAGTCGCGGCAACGCGGCACGAGGAATCGCGGCGACGAGCACGAAGCCCTTGCCGTCGTCGTCCACGCGATGAGCGAGCTGTGCGCTCTCGACCGCGCCGACGTGCGCGAACTTCGCTTCACCGACGGGAGTGCGATAGACCTGCGGACTCGGTTTGTCGCGTCCTTGCCACTCGGCGTGCAGGCCCACAGCGACCGGTTTTGACTCGCCACTGGAATCTTGGAAGATACCGAAGACGAATCTCGCATCGCCCGGCCGGCCGTGGGATAGGCTTCCAGCCTGTCGAGGCAGGCTGGAAGCCTGCCCCACGGGCTTCGCCGCCTTGTCGCTCTGGATGTAGAACGAGAGCGTGTCGGCGAGTTGGTCGTGAGTGAAGATGCGCTCCAGCGCTGGCAACGGTTTCGGTGTGAACTTTGTGCCGAGCCGCGCGTGCCAGCGAAGCAGCAGGCGGTCGGGTTGATAGAGGCAACGCACTTCGACGCTTTGATCTTTCTCCGCTTGGAAGGCGATTGGTTCGCACGACTCCCAACCCACTAGCGAGCCATCGAACGCCGGCTCGCCAAGGCCCGGAGCAAACCGAGCCAGCTTCGCGGCCCCCGCGCCGCCGCGCAGCGAGAGCGCGATCTCCGGCGGCGAGGCGATCTGCGACGCGGCGATGCTGACGACTTGCTGCACCTTCTCGATGCGGCGCACAGGATTCTGGTGCAACGACCAACCTTCGACCTCGTAGAGCAGCGGCGTGTACTTGCCCATCGCGAGATAGATGCGGCCGTTGTCGCGATTCGGCACGACCTGACCCGCGAAGAACTCACCCGGCTGCGGGTAGAGGCCGGTATTCCCCTTGTTGAAGCGGCGGCCATCGGGGAACAGCGTGTCGACGTAGAGGCCGTCATCGGTGTAGAGCAGGATGCCGCACCGCGATTGATCAATGACGCTCAGCAGGCCGTTGATCGGACGCTGAATCCGCATCGCACCGTACATCTCACCGGGTCGAGCCAGCCAATCCAACGCGCTGCGGCCCGTGCGCCACTTCATCGCGTAGCCGCCGCGACCGTCGGGAACGTAGCGTGTGATTTTGTGCTGCGGCCCTTCGTTGGCGCTGAAGTTTTTGCCGCCGCGAGCCTGCACATAAAATCCCATTTCAGGCGAGCCGTCGGCTCCCATCCAGTCGCTGACGAAACGCTCGGCGAGTTCGTTGCCGCCGTGCAACGAGTCGGCCTTGCCTGCGGCCCGAGCAGCGAAGATCGGATCGGTGAGCACCTTCGTCCAAGTCTTGAAGATCGGATTGCCGTGCGGATCAAAGCCGCTGGGCGCGAGCCGCCAGACGTCTTGCCCGCCCTGCGCCGGCGCGAGCAGCGACAGGTCTTCGAGCCAGTTCTGTCCGTGATAAGTGAGAACCGTGCCCGGCAGTTGAGTCGGGACGATCTCGTCATCATCGACGCGACCGTTGCCATTCGCGTCGTGCCAAAAGGCATGAGTCGGCGGCTGCTTCGGGTCTTTGCGAAGCCGCAGAATGCCGGCCGAGAGCAGCAGCTTGTCGCCGTCGAAACGGTAGATCGTGAATGACCGCCGGCCCGCGAGATACACCCGCCCTTGCGTGCGAATGAATTGCAACCGGTCGAGCGGCCCCGCGCGCGGGTCGTTGTCCTCGAACGGCCAGACAGCATCGACAGTCCACTCGCGCGTGGCGTAGTTCACTTTGAAGCGCGTCATCCAGCCCGTAGGTTGGGACTCCGTCCCGACCGCGTTTTCTTGCGCGGAAGGGTCGGGACGGAGTCCCAACCTACTGGACGGTGTCCAACGCTTGCCCGGCAGATAGACGTGCTCGGGATGTTCGGGGTCGAAGCCATAGCCGTCGTTGGCATAGGTCTGCAACGACATGAACTCACGCAGCAGTTTGCCGTTGGCGCTCCACTCGCTCACGCGGTTCGGCCCGGCTTGTTCGACGACGATCAACCGGTCCTCGCCGCTGGCGTCCTTCCACGTCGCGAGCTTCTCCGGAGCCATAAACGTCTGCGGGTCGTAAGTGCCCATTGGAAACGTAGGACGGGCACTCTTGCCCGTCTTCGGTTCTGGAGAAGCGACGGGCAGGAGTGCCCGTCCTACGGGTTGGCGGCCAAAGGTGCGCGTGACCTTGCCCTGCGCGTCGAGCTGAAAGACTTTGTTCGCGGCGGAGTCACTGAGATAGAACCGCCCGTGGCTGTCGACTTCGAGGTCCGCAGGCGTGATGTTTGCGGGCACGGCGAAGACGCGCTGCCACGCGCCGGGCAACCCGTTGACAATTGCCGCGCTGCTCACGACGAACCCGCCGCCATGCGCCTGCAACGCGTAGAGCACCTCGCCACGCACCGCGAGTCCCAACGCACCAGCCAGCGGCACTTCGGCGATGATCTTGCCGTTCGCGCCGTCATGCACCGTCAGCTTGTTGACGAGGTCGGTCGTGCTTTCTCGATAGTTGTAATGACCGCGTTCGCCGGCGGACTCTTCAATCTTTCCACGCTGCGCGACATACACGAAGGACCGAGCCGTTCGCGGCTCGGCAGGAGCCTCGCCCTCCCGCCGATCGCGCCAAGCCGCTATTGCTGTGACCCAACCGGCGGGGAGATAGCCGTTCGAGCGATTCGCTCCGTGACTGACGCCGAACGATTTGCCGTCGGCGCGATAGACATATTTCGGGCCACCGTCGGTCGAGAACGCCCAGACGCTTTCTCCATCAGTCGCGACGCACGGCCCGCCACCCGCGCCACCTGAGTTGAACGCGCGCAGAAACTGGTCGTTGCTGACCGGCTTGTTGAGATCGAACATCGGCAGGTTCGTGCCGTTCTCCAGATACTGGTAGTAGAAGACGGCGATGCCATTCGATCCCACGGCCACGTCGCGCATCGGCGATCCGACCGGGTCTCCGCCAAACGGTTCGGGCTTCTGCCAATCGTCGGGCGACGGCAACCACGGCGACGCTCCTCCCGCAAACTTCGGCGTGACGGCATGCCACTCACCATCGACCTTCCATTTCCGAGCCGGCGCGTAGATTCCGCGCACCGTGTAGTCGCCCGGTAGCACCGGCATGAAGTTGTCGTCCAGCCCGTCCCAATCCTCCGAGAACTTGCCGCCATTCTCCGCCGTCACCGTGCGAGCCACTCCGCAAGCGAACTGGCTGACGATCCAATCCGGATTCTTCGCCTCGACGATGGCCAGCGTGACCAGATAGGTCTGCGGCAACGGTCCGTCGGTCGGCAATTGATAGCTGACCGGCACGCCAATGGGCGGCTTGTCGGCGGCACACAGCACGGCCAATGGAAACAACAACAGGAAGCTGAGGGTGAGGAAGGATGATTTCATAGTGTCTGCGGATCGGGGTTCGGATTCGTAATTGCTGGCCACGCTTTTGGGGCGATATGATCGCGCACGCGATCCGATTCTATGTGCATGGCAACTCTATGTGCATGGCAACCGCCAATGTATCGTGGGACGCCTCGAAGAGTTCGTCCGAGAGAAAGGCGTGTTACAAAAAGTTGAAGTTGGGGTCTTTCAGAATTCGGCTCGTCTGTTGTCGGATCGCAACCAACTGAGAATGACGAATCGGAAAAGCCCATGAAATACACTCTCATACTCATAGCGACTGTCTTGATTGCTCCGCTGGCGGGTGGCCAAGCGGAGGATGTCACTGAGGCTCGAATCGCCGCGATGTCTCCGTCTGAGGTGCATGCGTTCGAGAGGGAGGTGATGCGTCGCGTGGCGGACCTCGCGCTGATTCCACCGACGCTGAACACCTCGCCGGTGCCGCAGTACGACTACGACAAGCTCGACTATGGCATGACGATCGGCATCGAACGGACGCCGAAAGGCCGGCTGTGGGCGTGCTGGGTTGCGGGAGGTGACAGTCCCAAGGCGTTCTTTGTGCTCGCCACCAGCGACGACGACGGCGAGACGTGGTCGAAGCCGCGCCTGGTCGTGGACGCACATTCCAAGAATCTGCCGATGGATCGCAGTGTGCTCGTCGGCAATCTGTGGACCGATCCGCTCGGCCGACTGTGGCTGATCTTCGACCAGTCGATGGACATGTTCGACGGCCGCGCCGGCGTGTGGGTCGCCATTTGTGAGAATCCCGATGCGGCTCAGCCGACCTGGTCCGCACCGCGACGTCTCTGGCACGGAGTGACTTTGAACAAGCCGACCGTGCTCGCCAACGGCGAATGGATGCTCCCGATTTCGCTCGATCAGCGAGAAGGCTTCGGGCCGTTCAAGGGACAGTTCAAGGAACTCGACCCGTTGCGCGGAGCGAGCGTGTTCGTGTCGCAGGACCAGGGAGCGACATGGCAACGGCGCGGAGCGGTGCAGTTTCCCAATCCCGACTGGCACGAACACATGCTCGTCGAACGCCGGGACAAGACGCTGTGGATGCTGGCTCGCACGGCAAAGGGGATCATGCAAACCACATCGGCCGATGGCGGAAAGACCTGGGCCACACCGACGGAACCGCCCGGCATTCGTCAACCGAACGCTCGCTTTCACATCCGCCGCTTGAAGTCCGGGCGCTTGCTGCTCGTCAAACACGGTGACGCCGTGGATGCTCACCAAGGTCGAGTGCAACTCAGCGCGTGGCTGTCGGACGACGACGGACGAACTTGGAGCGGTGGCCTCATCCTCGACGAACGCAAGGGCATTTCGTACCCCGATGGCTTTCAAGCTCCGGACGGTACGATCTACATCTCCTACGATCGCAACCGCTCCACGGACGGCGAAGTCCTCATGGCTCGTTTCACCGAGCAAGACATCGCGGCGAAGCAACTCGTCGGCCCGAAGTCAAAACTGAAGCTGCTCATCAGCCGCCCGCTCGGAGCCAAGAAAGAAACGCGCACGCCATGAGAAACTCCTTTGGAGAAGACCTCAGAGCACGACCTACTTCGACTTCAGGCCGACCGTGTTCACGGCGATGACTCGGTACTGATGCGTCTTGCCGGCTTCGGCTTTGGTGTCGGTGAAGCGCATCTCGACCAACGGTTGCGTGGGGGTGTCGCTGTAAGAGAGATTCTGGAAGATCGGGCGACCGAAGGGTTTTTTGCTTTGGCCTTGCTCGGGGACGTTGGCGAGGAACTGCCCGTCACGCTCGATGATGAAGCTGGCGAGACCGCTTTCGAGGTCGGCTTCGGCGGACCAAGTTAGCACATTGCTTGAGACGCGCAGATTCGTCGGAACAGGTGGAGGTGTGGTGTCAGTCACCGCCGAGTCTTTGACGTACTGCGTCCAAGCGGTGGCCACAGACTCATTCGGGAGCCACACGGATTTTTCCACAGCACCTGCGAACTTCGCTGCCGACACGGGAGCCACGACCTTCGCATCACCGGCATTGAGCGGAGCCAGCCAGCCGTCTTGACTCGACATCAGCTTCAGCGGATCGCCGCTCTTTGCAGGCAAACGCGCGGTCAGACAGGCATCGAACCACGGCATCGCCAGATAGCGTTGATTGCCACAGTCATGGCTCGACAACGGATCGATCGACACGCCGATGAGTCCCCCTTTGGCTCGCGCTGCGAGAAAGAAGGCTTCGTTCCCCGGCCACACTCCAGCGAACCGACTTTCTTTATCCGTGACACCTTCCTTCGTGCCGAGATTGACCATGACTGGCACTTGGCAAGCGGCTTCTGAAATGGTGTAGGGCGCGGGCTTGCCTTCGGCGGCGGTGATCGGCGGCACTCCCGAACGAAGCCATGCGGCGGCTACTCGATCGGGGTGCAGCAACGTCATGCCACCCGCCCAATGTCCACCGCCACTGTGTCCCCAGATGGCCCACGGCACGGTTGCCAATTCCGGATGACTCGACTTCGCACCCAGCTCGGCCAGCGATTTCTGAAATGCCGTGTCCGAGCCGTTACGAGGATCACACCACAATTGGCAGTTGGCTTTCTCCGGCTGCTCATACACAGGGCTCATCAACGCGCAGTCGTGCTTCTTCGCCTATGCCTGCCAATGCCAATCGAACGCGCCGGTCTGCCCCGACTTGCACGAGCCTTCGCCGCAGCCGTGCTGATGCACGATCAACCCGCGCAGCGTTTCGACCTCCGGCGGAATCCAAACGGTGTAGCTCACCGGATAGACCAGTTCGCCCGGCTGTGACGAGCCTTCATAGCGCACTCTGTAGTACGGCGGATCGGCGGTCAGGGGATTGACATACGGCGGCTCTTGAGCTGAGACCGAACCAACCAAGATGACCTCAATAAGAATGACGCAGAGCAGTGCAAGCTGACGCATGGGACTCACCAAAGTTTGAGGTTCGAGAATTGGACGGCAATCTGACGCGGGACAAGATCGAAGCCTACCTGAGTCGGCGGTCGGGATCGCCGAGATGAAGAAGCGATTAAGGCCGTGACGCAACAGGAGTTTCATAGGTTACTCCTTCCTGTTCTTGATCGCGAAGCTCGCCGGAGTCAACTTCTCGGCGGCACAAACGGAGTCAACGATCGCGTCGCGGAGACTCTGGCAGGGAATCACCACACTCCCTAAACATCCTCGCGGCCTTTGCCCCGCGCTCCTTGAGGCAAGTTTTCGATCGAATGGATGAGGATTATGGTTCGGCATTATCCGTGGTTTGTTGTCTGCCTCCTGTGGCTCGTCGGTTGTGGCTCGCGTGAAGCGCCGAAGATTGTTGAATTCGACTTTCAGCGCGAAGTACTGCCGATCTTCAAGACACGTTGCTGGAGTTGTCATGGCCCGGCGCAGCAACAAGGTGGACTGCGATTGGACGAAAAGTCGCACGCGCTGCAAGGTGGCCTTTCAGGCAAGAAGCTGGTTGGAAAGTCGATCGACGAGAGCGAACTGCTGCGGCGTGTGACGACGGATGATCTGACGCTCGTGATGCCCAAAGAGGGGGGCCGACTTCCGGAATCAGAAATCGCCACGCTCAAGAAATGGATCGAGCGGGGAGCGCCGTGGCCCGATCAACAGCCACTTTCCGGATCACGAGAATTCACGACGCGATATGGCAGTGACTTGTGGAGACGACTCACGGTTGTGGGTCACGAACTCAAGATCTATTTGTTGTTGCTCTTTGCCGTGGCGATTGGAGTCGCGGATCGGATTCATCGCATCCCGGTGACGAACGCGCGTTGGTCTTCCGGAATGCGACACCAAATCTGGAGGCTGTGCCAACACGTTTCCGCCCTGCTGTTTTTGATCGGACTGCTGAGCGTCGCGTTGTGGGATGTGGTCGAGTTCAGCATGAAGCAGTCGTTGAAACTGGCTTCAACCGAGGAAACGCTGCGCGACGCCGTTCTGGGTTCTCAGCGACAACTTCCCAGTGGTGCGACTCCGCTACCGCTGCGTTTGCCCGGTACACCGCAATGGGGAGGTGTGTACTACCGGGGCAATGACGAGCGGAACGAAAAACTCTTCAACGGTGGCTACTACCGAACGGCGACGATGCGGCTGTCGCTCGTCGATGAACAGGACCGCCCTGTAAAACTCAAGGAGCCGCTTCCGGGCCTGCGGCTGTTTATTCGCCTGGAAATTGAGCGAGCATCACAGTCCACGCCGTCGCTGTTCACGGACTCGATCATGGAGACCGTGATGCTCACTCGGCGCACGTCTGACCGAAAAACCCCGTTACCAGGCGACGAGCCAGCGAAATTAGAAGTGCTCGAATCGGGTGAGCGTTGGGCCGCAAAGTTTCGCTTGGGGGACTACGACGGTCAGGCCGATGCGGCGCTCAACTGTGTCGTGTACGTGAATACGAACGCGGCGCGAACTGGCGAGGCGGTGGGAGGTACGATGCACTACGGCATCGTTTTTGGCTTGCGCATTCGCGAGCACGTGGTCATGGAGAACTCGGAATTGTGGCTCGGACCAATTCTGGTTCCAGGGAATTTCCAAGTGCCCGATCCCCACAAGGTCACGTTGGCGGAGTGGCTCGATGTCCGCCCGATTCCCGAAATCGAAGGAGACAACTCGACCGATCCCGCGTTGCTCGGCATTCCGGAGCATCTGAATCGAGACATCAATCAGCCGACCGATCCTGACGTCAGTAACCCGAAGCGTTAGTTTTGAAGTTGCGCTATTTTCTGAGAGTATCAGACGGCACTGCGGTATTCCTTGGGTAAAGCGGCGTTGAGCAGACGTTTGAGTTTTTCGATGCCACCGGAAGTTTTGAGGCGCTCGGCGAGGTATTTCAGTTCGCGAC
>JANNDA010000616.1:0-1881 GCA_031387195.1 Planctomyces sp.
TTGGTGATGTGCTTCTGCCGGCATTCCAGGATGATCTCTTCGACGAACAGCCGCGTGACCGGCAGGTTGACCGGGCCGACGACGACCATGCGTCCCGCCTTCTTGCCGTGGAAGGTTTTCAATCCCGTCGTCGCCTCGGCCCTGTAGGCGCGCAGGATCAGCGCGAGAAAATCGGCTTCCTTCGCTTCAAGCTGCTGCTGTTGTTCCTCTTCGCGGAGGTTCGGGTTGACGCCGATAAAATGCTGCCGTTCGTACTTGCCGAGGTTCATGGCGAATTGTCTGCGAACAGAATCACGAACCCTTCCTGAGTGAAATGATGGTCGTGAGTAAGCACCTCGTGCAGGTTGTGATCTCGCATGGTTTCCATCGAGATGCAATCAGTCAGGCTGAATTCTTTGTCGAGACGCTGCTCGTAATGTCGGATACCGCGAAGAAACGAATCGCGTGTTTGTGGTGTCACGGTCACGTTCGGATTTGCGAGAACAGCACGAACGAGCCGGACTGCCGTCTTTCGCATGTCAGGGCCGTATTCAGAAAAGAAGGCCAAGACTTCAACCAATACCTCGTCGGTGGTAATGAGATGAGCCGGGCCAAGTTTCGGCCCCATCGCTTTGGCTGCTTGATGCCATTGATCGCGCGGGTTCGCCAAGGCAATCCAGTACCACGAATCGGCGAAGACGGTCTTCATTGAGTGACCTCGCGCATTCCGTGGATGTAGAAGTCGTGTCGATCCGCGCCATCAACTGGCAGCCTCGCGAATTGCTCCGTCGGCACATCGGACAGAATTTCCGCGAAGACATCCCAAATCGGTTTGGCTGAGGAATCAAAAGGCTGATTGCCAGTGGGTAAAAGATTCACGTCGGTCACTTCGGTTACTTTTCGCACGACCCCGTCGGGGCCGAACAGACCACGACCGATCACTCGTAGTTTGGCGGTTTTATGATCTCGGAGTGCGGTGGTAATCTTGTCTTCGTCTTCGGGTCGGAATGCTGCTTCGATTTTGCGGTCGCCGTCCAATTGAATCGTCATCAGTGGATTGCTGACACGCGCCATTGTGACTTCACCGGTTAGATCAATAGCGTCTTCGTAGGGTGATTCGACCCAGCGAGTCAGTCGCTCGCGCACCAAAGCATCGTAGCGAATGCCAGATTCACGTTTGGGGGGGCGGTGCTCGATCCATTCATCATCGCGAAGTGTTTTGCCGTAGTCCTGAAACAACACGAGCAGGTGTTTTGGAAACTGTTCCGGCAACGATTGGTCATTCCCCGCCGCGTCAATCGTCTCGGTAACCAAGGTGACCGCATCATCCAACTCGTCCTCGGTATCCCAAAGTAGTTCGCGATCGGTGGCGGTCAACACTCGTTCGAGCGGAATCGTCGCACAGTTGGCACGTACTTCGTAGAACTTCATCGAGAGCGAATCCTCGAAGTTCCTCGGTAGGATTTTGCTGTCGCGATGATTGCGCCGCCACAATTCTTTGGCCACCTCCACGAGCAGCTTCTTGTAACGATGCAGGTCCGGCGTCACGTCCAGATCGACACCGCCATCATCAAAACGACGACCGTGAAACGTATGGTTGACTAAGTTGCGATGATTTGCCGGCATTTTCGCACCCCCTTTGCTTCTTCATGTTTTCGGTGCAACAGCCACTGTGCCTTGAGCAAAGCAGCCGGTCCCTATTCTAGCAGGTGTCGCGGTAGGCGATTTCTTCGAGGAAGTTCGGCTTCTTGGTGAAGGTGTCGTCGCCCCGTGTTTGTTTGATGAGGGGCGATGTCCATGCTGAAGTCGGCCCCGACGTCGAAGGGCGGGTCGATGTAGATCAGCTTGATGCCCCCCTGAGCCTCGATCTCCTCGCGCAGCGGGCCGTTCTTGAGGCTGGAG
>JANNDA010000665.1:0-4871 GCA_031387195.1 Planctomyces sp.
CAACGGGAGCATCAAAATCAACGGGCAAGAAACGATCGTGACCTGGACCGCTCGGTCGGTTGGGCAAGCACTCGGAGCTAGCAAGCAATGTCGATTCATTGAATTGGAACAGGCCAGCGACGCTCCGCAGGCTGAGCTGGGCAACGTGACTTGGCGGTTACTGGTCCCGGAAGATGCGTTTGGCGAGGGGAAAGATCCGCTCAAGAATGCGGTCAAGACGTGGCTCAAATATGGGACTGGCGAACCCGAAGTCGTGGAAAGTATTGAATTGAAAGACCCAGTCTTTGCGATGCTTTGTCGAGGTCCAAAGCAAAATCTCAAAGCCGAAGCGGCGAAGGAAAAGATTAGTTGGCAGATGGGCGATCTCGAATGCTCGGTGATCACGGGCAAAAATGAGCTTGAGTTGGGTACTGCGAAGATCGAGATGATTCACCGAGTCTTCCGCCACAAGGACATCCCGTTCAATTTGGCCGGAATGCATCAAGACTTGAAAGCCTCATTCGGCGGCCAGCCACAAGCCGCAAGCATTCGCATGATGCTGCAAAATCACGGCAAAGACGCGAAGGCAAAACTTCCGGAATTGCTGCCGTGATGTCGGTCGATGCTTGAAGTGACCGTTGCGTGATAGCGCCAGTGAGCCGGAGGGCGTTAGCCCGGATTATTCACGGCCCCATACAAGCCCGACGCGCAAGCGAGTGCATGGCAACGACATTCACTCGCTTGCGCGTCGGGCTTGTATGAAGCAGTCCGCGTCAGAATCTCCTCGGGCCATGAATAATCCGCGTTAGCCCCCGGACGATACGGTTGATGCCCGGGTCCGGGGGCTGACGCCCTTCGGCTCACCGGCGTGCCCGACGTTGGATTCCTCCGCTCGCTGAAGTTGCTCTTCCGCCCATTCCGCGACCGCCGTCATGGTGTCGAGCCAATTGGGTTCGTTGTGGAGTTCGTGGTAATGGTCCGGAACCCACATCAACTCTTTCGCGGGGCTTGGCACAAGGTCGAGAAACGGGCGAACCACTTCGGGATCGACGATGCGATCGGCTCCCCCTTGAGCGATGAGCACAGGCATTTGCAGTGAACCGACTTCGTCCCAAACCGCCTTCAGCGCGGACTTCATTTGGAAGAACCATCCGCAGGTAATGCTGCGATGAATCAGCGGATCGGCTTCGCGCGCAGCCAGCGAGACTTCATCGCGAGTCGTGTCCTTTGGATCAACTCGGCTTTCAAAGCGAACAGACGGGACCAACAGCGAGACCAACCTGCCCCAGGCAACGACCAGCGGATTCACTTTGACTTTCAATCGCAGCAGCGGAGCCATCAACACCAACGCGGCGAGCTTTTCCGGACGAGTCTCCGCAAAGCGTGCGGAGATCAGACTACCGAAGCTGTGCCCCAGCAACACGGTTCGCGACGGATCGAGCGAGTGATACTCCCAAATTGCGTCGAGGTCGCGGAGGTAGTCGGAAAACTTGCGGACGTGCATCGGGTTGCCGCCGGAGCGGCCGTGACCCCGGTTGTCGCCGACGATCACCGTCCAACCGCGATCCGCAAAGAGGCGCGCCACATGGTCGTATCGCCGACCGTGCTCGCTGGCTCCGTGGACGATGACCAGCGAGCGATGATCGCCCGCCGGGTCGAGCGGCGCATAGCGTCGTGAAATCAATTCGATGCCATCATGGGCTTTCACCACATGCTCGATGGGGGGCATGATCAGGCCCTTTCGAAGTCATGGCGTTTTCGTTTTGAGGCAGCGTTCCACGGCTTGTCGTAGGTCGTTGCCTTTCAGGTCCACGTTCGCAATCCGACCATCCCGTCCCACCAAAAAGAGTGACGGAATCGTGCGGACTTTGTATTTCTCGCGTGCAAGTTTCACTTGCTCGGCCTCGTTGACCAATTGCCAGGGAAGCTGAGCACGAGCTTGAAATGCCTCAACGATCTCTCGCGATTCATCCAAGCTCAGACCGACAATTTCAAATCCCTCCTTGTGATAGTCGGCATACAACTGCTTCAACTTGGGAAACTCTGCCAAACATGGCGGACAATTTGTGGCCCAGAAGTCGATCAGCAACACTTTGCCCTGGAACGAAGACACGGTCGAAAGCTTGCCCGTCAGATCGGTCATGTCGAGTTCCGGTGCTACCTCACCGACCAATTCCAGCTTCTTCAGTCGGTTTTCACAAAACTCCGTGACCTGCGGATTCAGGCCGAGGCGATTCGCGAGCGTTCGATAAATCTCGCGAGCCTTCGCGTGCTCTCCCGCCAGCCCCGCTTGTCCGACCAGCTCAACAGCCAGATCCAGCGAGTCTCCCGCCGCATTGAACCGCACTGTTTGCAGCGAATCCTGAAACGCCGTGACCGCCTCGTTGAGTCGTCCCGACTTGGCCAAGCCAATACAGAAAATCTGTTTGGCCGGTGACTTGAGTGCCGCCGATGCGGCGCGATTTTGCAAGCACCTCTCCGCCAGCGGCACGGCCTCCGCCTCAAGCCCCAGTTTTCGAGAAGTTTCCAGTCCCCAGGCAAAGACCTCGTCGAGATCACTCGCGCCCGGGTTCTGCTCCACGTATTTCGCCGCATCGCGGAGCAAGTCGCGGTGATGAGAGACAATCACCTCGCGAAACAAGGCTGTCCCAGTTTTTGCCGCTGCCGCTTCGTCTGATCGGGCGACGCAGCCACCATCGAAAACAACGGTCAATGCGGCAACAGTCAAGGACAGAAATACGACAACCGATTTCATGGATGGCTCCCCAGGCTGAACGAAGAATGCAAACTCATTGGCGAGCATTCTAGGCCGAAATCTCGGCGGACAACTACCGTTTACTGACTGACCTCAAACGTTCGCAAACTTCTCGCCGACAAACAGAACGAACCGGGTGCTCGCGAAGGCGACTGGCGATCGTGGCCGTGAGTTTCACCAACGTCACGTCGCTTCGGTCACTTCGCCGTGAGCCATATCCAATTGGGCCTGATGCAGTCGAGCATAAGTGCCACCGCGCGCGAGCAAGTCGTTGTGCGAACCAATATCGGTGACGCGGCCATGCTCAAGAACCACAAGACGATCGGCTCGACGCAGTGTGCTCAGTCGGTGAGCGATGGCGATTGTCGTGCGGCCGCGCGTGAGGTTTTCCAACGCGAGTTGAATTTCGCGTTCGGTCTCGGTGTCCACAGACGATGTGGCTTCGTCGAGGATCAAAATCCGCGGATCAATCAGCAATGCTCGCGCGATGCTGATGCGCTGACGTTCGCCGCCAGACAGAGACATGCCACGCTCGCCCACGAAGGAGTCGTAGCCATCGGGCTGACGCAAAATAAATTCGTGCGCGCGAGCAGCCTTCGCGGCGGAGATGATTTCTTCGCGAGCCGCATCCGGTCGACCGTAAGCGATGTTGTCGGCAATCGTGCCGTAAAACAGGAACGGCTCTTGAAGCACGATGCCAATGTTGCGGCGATAATCTTCCAATGCAAACTGCCGCACGTCGGTGCCGTCGATCAAGATCGCTCCTTCGGAAACGTCGTAAAAACGGCAGACCAAATTGATCAACGTTGTCTTGCCCGCACCGCTGGGACCGACGAGACCGATCATCTCACCCGGCTGAATGTGAAGGCTGACCCCCTTCAGAATTGGACGAGTTCCATAACGGAACTGCACGCCGCGAAACTCCACTTCGCCGCGCACTCGCCCCGGATAAACGGGGTTCGGCGGATTCGCGATGCTGGGGACTCGATCGAGAATCTCGAAAATGCGATGCGCGCTGTTGGCCGCTCGCTGCGTTGGTTCAACGATGCGGCTGAGCGCCTCCATTCGCCCGTAAAAGCGGTTGATGAGCAGCACACTGGCAGCGAGAACCCCCACGGTGAGCTTGTGGTCGAGCACGCGCCAAATGCCGACGCCCCAAATCAGCAACAGGCTCAGGTCGGAGAATAACACGAGCAGCGGGCTGAACGCTGACCACAGCTTGTTGACAACATTGTTCTTTTGGAAAACCAGATCGTTGCGTGCCTTGAATCGGTCAATCTCCCGCTGTTCTTGGGCGAACGCCTTAACCACGCGAATTCCGGGGATGGTGTCGGCCAAAACGTTCGTCATCTCCGCCCACGCTCGGCTACCTGCGATGAATCCGGATCGCAGCTTGCTCCGCACCGCGTGAACCAGCCAACCGATCACCGGCAGGGGCAAAAGCGTGACGACTCCCAGCCAGGTGTCTTTCCAGAGCACATACCACCCAATCAAAAACAACATCACAACGTCGGCTGCGAAGTCGGTCAAATGCACGGCAATGAAATAGCAAATGCGATCGGTGTCGGTGTCGATTCGCGAGATTAAATCGCCGGTTCGCTTTCCACCAAAGTACTCCAGCGACAGTCGTTGAAGGTGTGCATAGGTTTGATTGCGAAGGTCAGCGGCCACTCGTTCGCTGATCCACGCCAAGACGTAGATGCGAATCCAACCAATCATCCATGAGATGACGATCGCTCCGAAGAACGTCAGTAAGTACCACTTTGCCAATCGGATCGCGTGTTCGCGGCTCTCGGCGATGGCGGCTGCGTCGTCGATGACCTGGATGACGCTGGAGTCAGCACCGGGGAGCAACTTGAGTGTCGTCTGGTTCCAAAACGGTTCCAAGACCTTGTCGATAACCTCGCCCAACAGCGGCATTGGAACAGTCGCAAAGAACGAGCCCATCAGTGTCAGCAGGAAAGCCATTGCCATAGCCCGAGCATGAGGCTTTGCAAACCGCAGCAATCGTGCGAACGACTTCGTCATCGGCGGCAAGGGGGCTGATGTCGGACCACACGAAGGACACTCAGTGTTTTCTGTGGGAAGCGCTCCGCTACAAGTTGGACAGACCGGGCCATCGACCGGCTCGTCGAGA
>JANNDA010000677.1:0-3759 GCA_031387195.1 Planctomyces sp.
ACTCCACCGCCACTTCCGGCGACACCTTGGGATTGTTCCGAGCCATCTTCGACATCCTTGTCTGGAGGACCACATGACAATTTCCACCAACAACCCATAACACACAACCAACCCGCGCGCGAACACTGTTCCGCACTCTTGTGTGTCGGGCGCGAGAACCTCGTCTCGACACGTTCTTGACGAGTGGCCTATAACCCTGCCCCTTCCGAAGACACTTCGCATTGATCCCCTCAAATACCCCGCAGATTTCACTCCTTATTTCGCATTCCCCGAAATGGTGATTCTGCCTTTCGGTGCATCAACCAAGGACGGTTGGCCGATGAACAAGACGTTCTTCCACGTGGCGTTTCTGGCTTGTTTGGCCTCCACGGGCTGCGCTTCGCCGATGTCGTTGTTTGCGAAAAAGCCGCAGTCATTTGACGACTACAGAACCGAGCAAATCGCTAAGAATCAAGCTCGTGTCCCCAGCAGCAACGCGCTGTCGCGCGGTGCGGGCGACACGGCCGAATTGCTCACCAAAGGGCATACGGCGTTTCAGCAAGGGCTGATGAACGAGGCTCAGGCGAATTACCAAGCCGTCTTGCGAAAACAGCCGAATCACGCGGAGGCCAATCATCGGCTGGCCGTCATCGCCGATCGTCAAAACGATTTTGCCACCGCCGAGCGGTACTACCAAGCGGCGGTCGCCGCCGCACCGCGCGATCCGAATATCCTCAATGATTTGGGTTACTCGTACTTATTGCAGTCGCGATACGCGGAGGCCGAACGCTATCTAACGACCGCGTTGCAACAGAGTCCCAATCAAGCCAATGCGATCAACAATCTGGGCATCCTCCATGCCAAGATCGGACAACCCGATCAAGCCCTCGCCATGTTTCGACGCACGAATAGTGAGGCCGAAGCTCAAGCCAAGCTCGCTCGATTCATGCCACCGAATCTGAATGCCGCCGCTCAGCCAAACACACTGGTGGCCAACAATCCGCAATGGCCGAACAATGGCGTTCCACCGACGAATCCACTGCCCGCTCAGCCACAGATGCGGCAACCGCTGAATCCCAACACGGCGTATGCTCAACCCCCGAACAATTTGCCGACGGCCACGAACAACGATCCAACAATCTCTGAAACCGCGCGACAATTGAAAGACGCAATGGAACGTGAGCGGCAGCGATCTGTCGCTGAACGACAAGCACGCGATCAGGGCGAGCGGCAACGCCAAGACCAACTACTGCGACAGTTACGAGAAGATGAGTTAGGTCGATCGGCTGTGACTCAGGCGGGAGGTCCGCAAACCGGCGGCGGATATCGGGGATCTCAGATTCCGAACAACACGCCGAATGGTCCGATCGTGATCGGTCCACCTCAGGGTGGGTTCAACCCACAGCCTCAATCAAACATTAAAGCGTTGCCAACCTCTCAGCCGGGACTCGCACCACGATACGCGCCACGAACCGGATTGCCTGAGGGATTTCCTGCCGCACCGCAGCGTCCCAGCGACACATACCCAAATCCGAACTCGAATCTCCCGCCCAACAATTCACAGCTCTGGAACGTGCCGAATCCACCTCAACAGTTGCCACCGAACTCCATCCCGAATCCCAACGCGACACGCGGAATCAACAACTCGCCATTGGATGCCATGCCCGCATGGCCGCAGACGAACCCTCTCCCTGCGGTCAACTCGAATGCCGGATTGCCCAATGGATCTATGCCGAACATGTCGGATGAAGCCGCTCGCGCGGCATCACGCATGGGGATGAACGCCGGGCCGGGAAATTTGTTTCCCATCGCTCCCGGCCCATCGGCCAACGTTCCCGGTTACAACGCCGCGCCGAATCGAGCTGCGTTACCTAATCAATTCGCACCGCAACCACCCGCGAACTGGCAGAACCATCCGGACAACGGCGAGCAGTTCCAAGCTCCACCGAATGCTTATGGTCCGAACGCGAACGACCCGAACGCGGGCAACTTCAATCGGCAACCTTCCGGACCAGCGACGGGCCAACCTCCGGCTGGCACGTTCGGAGACGGTGGTTACGAAACTTCAGCGAACTCGCTGACGATACCTGAGTCGCCGACGCGGTTTGCATTGCAAGATCGTCTGCCCCCATCCGAGCAATATCAGACTCCGTCCAACTTCAACGCGTTCGGCACTCCGAATTCGATCCCCGCGCAATCCAGCAGCTTTATGCCGAATCGTGGACTTCCGAATCAGAACCCAAATCCGCAGTCTCTGAGTACTCGCGATTTGATCGCCGAAATGGAACGAGCCAGCACTCGAACAAATCCCGATCGCGCCGGTGGCGACGATCGCTGGGAACAAGGCTCCGCACCGAACGGACTCAGTTCAGCCGCTTCTGCACCGACGATGCAAGGATTCCTCGCGACTCCCGCTGGCGACAACGCGCTGGCTGAATACGAGCGGATGAATCAAATGCACAACTCCGAGATGAACATGATTCGTCAGCAACTCGATTCACAGCGACAGTTGCCCGGTTCGGAAAACTATTTCCGCAGTTCGACACAGTCGCAATTGGGAACACCGACAGGCGCTGATCCCAACCTCGGTCGAATCGGCTCATCGCGCCGCTCGAATTTCAATCCGATGCCGTCGAACAACGCACCGCGACAATTGCCGTAAGGAATGTAACCCGAAGCGTCAGCGAGGGCGGGCGCTCCACAACGCGAGGATCTCGGAGTCTCGTGAAGCGCCCGCCCTCGCTCACGCTTCTGGTTACTTTTGCGGCCTCACCGCGTTACCCCTTCGACAACTCCGTGCGAACTCGTTCGAGCAGCTTCTTGGTCGCACGAATTCCATCGGGTTCACTGAGCTTGCTTCCTTCGTATTCGACGCCGACATAGCCGTGATATCCGGCGGCCAAGACGATCTTCATCATCTTCAAGTAGTCAGTCTTAGTTTCGTTCCCCGCCTCATCGAAGTCGTGCGATTTGGCACTGACTGACTTGGCAAACGGCATCAGCTCTGTCGTTCCCTTGTAGCGGTCGTATTCGATCGTCGGCGTGATCTTGAAGTTGCCGAAGTCCGGCAGCGTGCCGCAGCGCGGGTGATTGACCTTCTTCATCACCTGCACCAACCAACCGCCGTGCGACGACAGTCCGCCGTGATTCTCGACGATGACGTTGAGTTCCAGCTTCGCCGCGTACTCGGTCAACCGCCGCAAGCCGTCCGCTGCGAGTTCCACTTGATCCTCGATGATGCCGGCACTCTGCGCGTTCACTCGAATAGAATGGCAGCCGAGAAACTTCGCGGCGTCCGCCCACTTGTAGTGATTCTCGACCGCCGTCTTCCGCTTCTCATTGTCCGGATCGCCGAGAGCTCCTTCGCCATCGCACATGATGAGCAATAGCTTGACTCCCTCATCCGCGCCCCGCTTCTTCAACTCCGCGAGGTATTTTTCGTCCTTCGCCTTGTCCATGAAAAACTGATTGACGAACTCGACGGCGTGAATGCCGTACTCCTTCTTCGCCACCTTAGGGAAATCGAGATTGTCCAGCATCCCGCCCTTGAGCGTTCGATGCAGCGACCATTCGGCCAGCGAGATTTCAAACAGCGGCTTCTTGTCATCCGCCTGAGCGAACGAAGCTGACAGACCCGCCAGAGCGGCGACAGCGGAAGCTTTCAGGAAGTCACGACGATCAAAGGAAGTTTGCATCAGAGACCTTTCAAGGTGAGGAAATCTTTGGAGTTAGACTTTGCACGGTTGAAGATGGCAAAAAACCCACCGAGCTTGCCTCGGT
>JANNDA010000769.1:0-5627 GCA_031387195.1 Planctomyces sp.
GCTCGACCTTCACATGCTTGCGAATCATGTTGAAGCCGAGCTTCTTGGTCATCTCGATGTCGTACTTCAGAGCCTCATCCGTCGGAGCCGTGTACAGCCCATCCGGCCAAAACCCTTGATCGAGCGGCCCGTACTGAAACAGCGGCTGGTTGTTGAGCATCAACCGCTGGACGCCGTGCTCGTCCTTGCCGAGAGCGATTGTTCGCATCGCAAAGTAGCTTGTGACACGCTCGATCACCTGCCCGTTTTCAGTCACGGTGAACTCAATGCCGTAGAGAAATGGATTCTCCGGAGACCAATGTTTGTTGAACCCGTTCGTGTTGACGCTGCTGCGACTAGGCAGGAAGTCTTTTGCCGAAGCGGGGTCGGTCACTCGATCCGTTGTTGTTTTGACCCCGCCGAGAACCCGGCGCTTTCCTTCGTCGATCACAGCAATTTCTTCGGTGACCGTTCCCGACCGGTTGATCTGCTGCAACTCAACGATGATTTCCGCCTGTCCTTTCTTGAGGTCGACTGTTCGTGCCGTAATTGAGGTGACGTAAGTCCGACCCACCGGCTCCAGCCACACGGTTTGCCAGATGCCGGTCGTCGGCGTGTACCAGATGCTGTTCGGTTTGCGAACTTGTTTGCCGCGCGGTTGGAACGAGCCGTCGGTCGGATCGCTGACGGCGACGACGAGTTCGTTTTCGGTGTCGGGATTCACTCGCTCGCGCTTCGGGCTTGTAAGCGCGTCGGTGATGTCGAATGTGAACGGGTCGTAGCCGCCGCGATGCTCGCCGACTTTCTTGCCGTTGACCGAGACGACCGTCTCCCAATCGCTGGCTCCGAAGTGCAGCAGCAGCCGACCGTCCTTGGCCATCTCCGGTGTCGCGAACGAGCGGCGATAAATCACGCGATGATTGTCCGGCACGCGCTTCATCACGCCTGACAACGCCGACTCGACCGGGAACGGCACGAGGATTTTGCCGTCCCATTGGTCGGGCTTGGTGGAATCTGACCGGGGGCTAGCGCCCTGCCGCTCACCCTGCGGCTGATTAGCTGCTCCCGCGACGATCGCGTAATCCCACAGCCCATTCAGATTGACCCACTTCTCGCGGACCATCTGCGGCCGAGGATATTCCGGATGCACTTTGTCGGGCGAAACATCCTTCGCCCACCGCGTCATCAACGGAGCCTTCTTCGGCTGCCAGTCGGCGGCGAATAGCGTTGTCGTCAAACATCCAATCGCGACGACACCAGCGAGACATTTTGAGAACATGATGATTTCCAATGAGGCTCAGTTTTGCAGACACGAACGAATCTCAGGTACGGTTTTCCTGGAGTGCGGTGGCTCGACACCGCCCTCCGTTCAACTGGAATGGCGATCCTCTGATTTCGAAAACCGTTGCTATGACAAATCGGCTGTCGCGTAGTTCGCTTTTTGAAGGATCAACGTCGTCATTCCAACTGTTGGAGGGCTGCGTCAAGCCGCAGCACTCCAGAAGTTTATCCTGCCGAAGCTGACGCTTGGAAACCATCAAGGCAGCCACATCTTCACCCACTCTTTGATTCGATCGAGCAGCGACGGCTGCGGCGGCAGCAACATCTCTGGCGTGATTTCTGGTTTGGGCTCCATCGTGATGGTCAGCAACTCGGTTCGGCCCGGTTGGGACTCCATGAGGATGCGAGCTTCAAATGGCGGGCGCGTTTGGCCGCGGACGACGAGCTTGTCGTGGGAGACGTAAACTTGTTGTTGGCCGCGAGCGGGAATGTTTTGAATGAAGACCTCGCCACTGGTGTCGGACTTGGCTCCGAACTTAGGACGCAAAACGTCGGGATGCGGCGGCGCTTCGTGGTCCCACCATTTCGAACTGCGGAGCACTTCGCCTAAGTTGGCAAAGGTCTTTCCAAGAGACTCGCTGGATCGACCGGACTGGCCGAAGAGTGTGCTGCCCGTCGAATAGATCACGTTCGGGGAGAGGCCCACTTCGACTCCTGCCAGCGCTTGGCCGCGGGCATCGACGACTTTGAACCGAGCCGTTGCCGCCGGCTCCATCACGACTTCGGCGAGCAACTCTGGTCCGCTGATTTTGAAGAACTGCGGCAGAGAACACCAAGCTTGAGATCGTCGCATGTGTTCGGGGGCGTCGGTCGGTGCGGGCTGTCGTGATACGAATCCGTCGCAGTACGCCAGCAGACGAACATTGCTCGCGGGAGGTAAGCCGGAGAACTCGAACTCGCCGTTGGATTTGACCGCGACCCAATCTTGCCAGCTCAGGCTTTTGTTGTAGTCACCGTCTGTCGTTTCATCAGCCACGACCGCGATGACAAACCCGTTGTTCACAGGGCGAGGAACCGCAGCATCTAGCCGGCCGCGCACGTTCAATCCGGGTTGCAAGCGGACCTCCAATTCCTCGGTCTTGCCTGCTGTCGAGTTGAAGCGGATCAGCTCGCCAAACTGCGTGCCACGCTCTTTGTCGAGGTGAACGACTCGGCAAAAGTGTTCTCCCAACGACAGCACGGGCGACAGGCGAGTCTCGCCGTCGAGCGTCCCGGCCTTCTGGTAATGCTCGCCGCTGATGTTTGCCACGAAATCTGTCACGGGTTCGGTCTGATCGCTGCGAAACACACGCAGGCGAACTCGGCCACCTTCGCTGAGCGTCACCGGAGGAATCGTCGAGTCGATGCTGCACTCGACATTCATTTGAGTCACAAAGTCAGGATGTTCGACAGCGACAGTAATTCCACTCGTGAGCATCGCCGCTTTGAGCGCCGTCCATTTCGGGTACGAAACCTCGGCCACTCCATGACCGTCCGTCACCACCGTGAGAAGTGGTCCGTGCTGTTTCTCACTCCAGCCGAAACCGGACCCAGGAGATTGTTCGGATCGCAGTCCACTGGGAGTGACCATCGCTCCTTCCAGCGGCTTGCCATCCGGCCGGACGACTCGCACGATCACGTTGCCTCCGATTTCAAACTTCGGCACCAGGACGCGAGAGATGTGCGCCTGCTTGAACACCACGATGATCCCGGCAATCCCCAGCACAAACGCGATCAACAACACGCTCGACGTCCACAACATCGAGCGGGCTGACCGGCGATCCGGCAGATCAGAAGCAGACAACGGAGACTCGCTCATTGCAGATTCTCGCAAGGCATTGACTGGTTGCGGCGGAGCATATCAACAACAGATCGAAATGACCGGACTTGGAACAGGAGGTGACTCAAGACGATGCAATTGGGTTTGTCCTGTGACATAATCCTGCCCCTTGCTCCGCCCATTACCAATAGGTCGCGAATCGTGATCACCACCGCAAGAACTTACGCCATGTTGGGAAACGAAACGCTGTGGGACGCGGCTGTGCGTTGCCACGAGACGTTGGCGGTTTCGGGCATCTCTCATACGATTGTCGGCGGACTTGCGGTTTGTTTGCACGGATATCGCCGCAACACGGTCGATGTGGATTTGCTGGTCCGCCGCGAAGATAGCGAGGCCATTCGAGCAACACTCGAAGCCGCCGGCTTTCAGTGGTCTCCGCAGAACCACGAATTCCTCAGCCCATCTGGTATCCCGATCCAATTCCTGCTGGCGGGCGATCGTGCCGGGAACGACAGCGAAGTTCGCTTTCCCGATCCCGGTATGGCCAACACTGTGACGATGAAAGAAGGACTGCCGGTCTTGTCGCTCGCTCGATTGATCGAGTCAAAGCTCGCTTGTGGTGCCGGCAATCTGCGGCGCACGCACAAAGACTTTGCCGACGTCATTGAGTTGATTGACGTCAATCAGTTGCCCGCTTCGTTCGTCCGATTCCTACACAAGAGTGTCCGCGAATCATTTCGAGAATTGTTCCGACGCACGCAAGCGGGCTGACGTCACACTCACGCGATTCAGGCTGCGGCGAGATGCCCAGCCACTGGCTCTGCGACGGAAACTCGACTCGCCGGCCAGCGGCGGTGCGTGCGGAAGGCGACCCAGCCGACAATTCCGAACACGCACAGCAGCAGCGGCCAGGCGATGCGATCGAAGCGAGCTGTCGGCAACGTCCGTTGTCGCCAAGCACACAACGCGGCGAAGGGGAGTCCGCTGAGCAGCGTTAGCCAGAACGTCCAGCCCATGTGGCCAATGATGATGCGCAGCGCTCGCAGCCGCAGGCTCCAGGTCAGTGGTTCGTCGGGCTGGCGAAGCGGTTTGTTGTTCTCATCCCACATGAATGCGGATTGATAGGAAACCAACGAGCTCGCGAGGCTGATCGGCATCAGCGACAGTGGCGCGAGGTATGGCTCGGCGGACCAGTATTGCGAAGGTTGTGCCAGCGGGAGCGTAACTGTCTTCCGCAGCGAGACTTCGCCTTGGTCATTGAAACGCACGAACTGCTGATCGAAGGGAGCCACTTCCGGCTGGGATGACGGAACCCCGTGGGACGCTTCGAACTCGCCAGACGGTCGCTCTGAAAACGAATTGACCTTGCCGTGCAACTCCTTTGGAAAGCGAATCTCGCGCAGCGTCTTCAACGTGGGCGAAACGATTTCCAAGCGGTCTTCCCAAAACAACGCGAGCGTCACCTCTCGCGAGCGTCCGGTCACATCTTGTTGCATGCTCGTGCCGAGCAACTTGCCAGACAGAACTCGCGTCGTCACCAGCAAGCGGCGAGTCAGATTGATCACGAACAGCCGGTCGCGCTGCGGTGTTACGATCCACAACCCATGTTCCAGTGATTGCCCCGGTTCGCTGAACGTGATTGCCAAGGGTGATGGTGGAAACGTCTCGCTGTGATAGGCCGTGATGAATGCTGCCGTTGCTGACTTGTTGACGTCCCACGCCGGAAACTGATCGGCGGCGGGCGGCTCGGTTTCCGAGAAGCCGCTCATGCCGATGAATCCAACGCGGCGTTTCGTCTGGAGATCAAAACCTTCCAAGAACCCGGAACCTCCCGCACGACGCGGCCAGCGAAAGTACCACTGTCGGCCATTTCCGAAGTACCCATTTCTCAAGTACCCATCGCCATCGGCAAATTGCAACAGGCTCAGCGACCACGGGAACGGGTCCGGAGCGTCGATCCACAGGTTGTACGCATTGAGGGCGTGACTCTGATTCGTATTCGTGTAGCTGGTCGGGAAAGCGGACGCTTGCCATGACTTCGGCGTTCGCGTGAGTTCGTCCGGTTCGAGCACAATCGGTTGGCCATCGAGCGTTTGGTGTTCGACAGAATTGCCTCGGCCATCACGGAGGTAGCGTTGGACCGCGACACACGGATCGCCGTTGCCTCGCAGGAACACCGATCGCGATTCATAAGTCGTCTGACTGCGATTGAACCACCAAGTCAAGCAAGCCCCCACATAACTGAGCAACAACGCCCAAACGAGAGCCCCGCCGAGGCACAACAACAGTCCCAGCAACCAACGCTGGAAGCTGGTTGAGAGCGAGTTCGCAGTTCGCAGGTTGAAAGTTGCGGTTGTCATCGCAAGTCCTCTCATTGGTAAGGTTAGTCAGGGGTCACCCCCTGTAACCCGAAGAGGCTGTGATCTTTTGCGTGGGATAGGCTTCCAGCCTGTCGAATTCCCCGTAAAACACGACAGGCTGGAAGCCTATCCCACATAAAATCACAGCCTCGAAGCGTCAGCGAGGGCGGGTGCTCAAAAACGCTTCG
>JANNDA010000772.1:0-2441 GCA_031387195.1 Planctomyces sp.
CAGGCCTCCAGAATGTTGACGAAGCCGACGACGTTGGCCTCGACGTAAGCGTGCGGGTTCTCCAGCGAGTACCTGACCCCCGCCTGAGCCGCCAGGTTGATGACCACATCAAATTTTTCGTTGCGGCAAAGCTGCATCAAGCGGTCACGCTCGGTGAGGTCCGCCTGCTGAAACGAGAACCCCGGCTGCCCGACAAGCTGCTTCAGCCGAGCGTGCTTGTACTCGACCGGATAATACGGGACGAGGTTGTCATACCCGACCACCGTGTCCCCGCGAGCCAGCAGCTTCTGACTCGTATGAAACCCAATGAACCCGGCCGCGCCGGTGACGAGATATTTTTTGTGGGCCATGAATGTTCCTCCTTGCTGATCGAATCGTGAGTCATCCCTTGCGACGACTCCAATAACCGGGCCGACGACTGCCATGAGTGATCGCGAGCACGACAAGCTCGTCCGGCCGAATCTCGAAAATCACTTGATAGGAAAAACCACTCACTGCACAGCGACGAATATCGCGATGACTCCGTTTCGTGACGTCTCTTGGTAACGACTGCGGATCATCAACAATGCGCTGGAAGGCTTGCCGAACCGAATCCAGAAATCGTTCGCCGAGTCCCGCTTGGCGACATTCATACCAAGCGGCATCTTGTTTGAGTTCCCGCCGCGCCGGTGCCAGCAATCGAAAGGACATCACTTGGCTTCCTGGCGGATTTCGCGGCGAATTTCCTCAATCACGTCGAACGGCGTTCCGGGGGAAAAATCTCCTCGGTCGGCTGCGGCGAGCCGTTCCTCCAAAAACGCTTCCCAAGCGGCTGCGTCCGGTTCCAGTTCAACAGAATCGACGCTGTCAATCAGCCGGTTCGCAATCGCAACGCGGTCAGCCTCTGGCAACTCGAGCAATGCGTCCAACATGGTTTCGGCGGTTTGTGTCATGAGTTCTTTTCTCCCGGATCTGAAATCGTCTCACTTTCGATTCTCATCCGTAATTCGAGAGGTATCCCTTTCACTTTCACGGTCCGAGTGAAATTCGTTGGCGGCGGAATCAGATTTCCGTTTTTCGAGTGTGCTTCGATGTGTTGTTCAATTGCTCGCTTTATCTTCTGCTCAATCTCGGCAATCGAATTGCCGCTGACAACACAACGAGGAAGATCAGGCGAGTATGCGGTGATGCCGTCTTCGGTCCAGCCGAAAATGACCGCATACTCCCAAGTGTTCCAACTCTTCCTTCCGTACGGCCCCCGATCTTGCGGCACCAGCGGAGGACCATTCCGAAACTCGTCCAGTAACTCGAAGAATGCTCGGAGAGCTTGTTCCTCGTCAGCATCATACTCTTGGAAAATGATGTTCGCCCAACCTGCGGTCGATTCATACCAGCCGAACTTTTTGGCGGTCCAATTGTGAAAATCAATTAACGACGGTGTTTCGGGAGTCAGGCGAACTCCCAGCTTTTCTTCGGCCCAACCGAATCCCGAAAGAAACGCGTAGAGCCCGTGAATCGAGTTATCACCGAAATACATCCCCGGTCGGTTACGAATTTCGTCGAGGACGTCATAGAGCGTGATCGGCCGCATTGCGGAAAATGTTCTCGCTTTGGTCGTTGGCTCAGGAATCGGTTGCCCATCGTTGCGAAGTCCTTCGATATAAAGCTCGATGGCTTCCTTCATCAACTCTTCGGTTTCCTCGACCGTATCGCCGCAAGCGACGCAGCCGGGGAGATCGGGGACATAGGCGGAATAATTCTCGCCGGCCCATTCGTAGATCACCGCGTACTCTTTCACGAATCGTCCTTTCGGCTCACGTCACGCGGCGGGCCATTGAGCGACTTCTTCTTGGTCAATCTCGACACGGTCAATCTCCAATCCCACCTGGCCGATGTTCGCAACCGCGGATCGAACTGCCGCCAGCAGAGAATCCGCCTCGCGGTCGAATCCAATCCACGCCTGTCCGTCACCGCTGGCCAGACTTCCGTCGGAGCAACCGGCTTCGTAAAGCTCGTCAACCTGCTCGTCGGTGAATTCAGACAGACCTTTGATAAACAACGTGAAACGCCAAATCATGATTTGACTCCTGTCGAGTGCGGGCACTTGTTGATGGCGTGACGCAGGCGGCGTGCGTGACCGCCGGAGTTCTGAGGAGTTGAGAAAACTCGAAACTGATGACCGTCTCGATCATTTCTTGGGCAACGCAACGTGATGAAGCAATGTCCCGAACCTTTGATGATTCGCCAGCCTCGTGAGAGGGCGTATTCAATCGCGTCGCTGACTTCTTTGTTTTGATGATGCTTGGCCATCGTTGGTTCTTCGGCTCCGAAAAGCAATCCGTATTTTGGGACTACGAACTGGCCAGCAACTTCCGGTAATACTCCACCGTCTTGGCCAGCCCGACGTTCAGCGGCACTCGCGGTTCCCAGCCGAGCCAGTTGCGGGCGCGGGTGATGTCGGG
>JANNDA010000786.1:0-5557 GCA_031387195.1 Planctomyces sp.
TCAGAATGGCAACGACGTCGTCGCTGGAGGTGACGGAGAGGACACCTACGTTTGGAATGGAGCGGGGGACGGTGTTGATACGTTGTCGAGCATCAGCGGGTACGACCGCGTGCGAGTAAATGGGAACGGCGGCTCGAACAACTACACGGTCTCGCAGGTCAGCGGGCAGGTGAAAGTCACCGACGGCAGTGCGTCGATCACCGTCGCTTCGGTGATTCAAGTCATTGAGATCAATGGCGGTGGTGGGGACGACACGATCAACGTGCAGGCGTTGGATCGTGTCGGCACCGCGACGTTGTTGACCATCAACGGGGATGCGGGGAGCGACACGATCACTGCTGCGGGAATGAAGCTCGGCTTGGTTTACTTGGCATTGAATGGCGGTGCTGGGAACGATTCGCTCACCAGCGGCAACGGCAACGACACGCTTGATGGTGGTGAGGGCAACGATCGGCTCGATGGCGGTCTCGGCAACGACCTGTTGCTGGGCGGACTGGGTGTTGACCGGCTGATCGGCGGCGATGGTAACGACACCGCGTTCGGTGGTGACGATCAAGACTCGATCTCCGGCGGGAATGGTGATGATTCGCTGTCCGGCGAGGTCGGTGCCGACACGATCGAAGGGGGCTCCGGCAACGACACGATCGACGGTGGACTCGCGGCAGACACGTTGCGCGGTGATGCCGGCAACGATTCGCTGCTCGGCGGTAATGATGCCGATTCGCTACTCGGCGGTGCCGGCAATGACTCGCTGATTGGCGGAGGCAGCGATGACACGCTGTCAGGCGAGATCGGTAACGACAAGATCTTCGGTGAAGATGGAAACGATTCGATCTCCGGTGGCGATGGCGATGACACGCTCAACGGCGGCGATGGCGACGACACCCTTTCTGGGGATCTCGGCAACGACCTCATCGGCGGAGCAAACGGCAGCGACTTCCTCAACGGCGGAGCGGGGAACGACACGCTCACCGGCGGCGACGGTAACGACACTCTGCTGGGCGGTGCGAACAACGACGTGTTGCTGGGTGATGAAGGAGACGATGTGCTCAACGGCCAGGGCGGAACGGACACGCTCACGCCCGGCGAAGGGAACGATACCGTGGCAGATGCTGCGGAGTTGAATACGTCCTACGTGCTGGCCGCCGCATTGGAGGCGGCGTTGGCAATGATCTGAGCGGGACTCTTAACCGCTGTGCCAGATTGGATGTCGCTGCGGCCAGCATTATTTGTTTGCAGCAGCCAAGTGTGAGTGACTGAATACAATCTTGGTCGATAACGAAGCGAGGTTAGTCGGTCGATGTGCGGACCAGACTTTGCGAATCTTCACGCGAGCTCGGAAGTAAGCGTCGATGATCTGCGGATCCCATTGCGGCCCGACGTTTTCGCGGAACGTAGTTTCCAAGCGTTCGAGTGACATCCCCTTTCGATAGGGGCGATCGCTGCCCATCGCATCGTAGGCATCCGCGACGGCTATCACCCGCGCCATCAGTGGGATCTCAGTTCCCGCGAGTCCATCGGGATAGCCATGGCCGTCGAATGACTCATGGTGATGGCGCACGCCGGGCAAAACATGTTGCAGGTTTTCCAGTCCCATCAGAATCTGACAGCCCATTTCCGGATGTTTTTTGATCTGTTCAAACTCGTCTACATCCAGTTTCTCTGTCTTGCGGAGGATGCGGTCATCAACACCCACTTTCCCAATGTCGTGCAACAAGCCGGACAGATGAATGTCTTCCAGATCTTGTGCGGCCAGGCCCATCTCTTCGCCCAGACACTTGGCAACAAGAGCCACTCGCTCGCTGTGGCCGCGGGTATAGGAATCCTTGGCATCGATCGTGGAGACCATCGAACGCACGAAGCTCGTCAGCAGACCTTCGTTCTGTGAATACAGCTCGCGGTTCTGCAAGTGCGTTCCCAGAATTTTGGCGATCGACTGCAAGAGGCTGGCCTGAACGCTGCCGAACTCGCGGGGCGCATTGCAGTGAATCAGCCAGCCGAAACGTCGCGAATTCTCGCCGATCGAACACAAGACGAAATTCTTCAACTCAGGAAGCTCCTGAGCCAACGGAGTCCCTGCCAAACGATTCTTGACGAACGGCCGCGACCAATCTCGCTTGTCGCAGCGAGCACACAAGTGCAGGAGGTCTTGCTCTCGTAGCGGCATCTTGCCATCGGTGAGAAAGTGCGATTGCCCGCCGTGTTCTTCAAAGAAAATGGCCGCTCCCGTCGCCCGTGTCAGTTCGCGAACACGGGCCAGGCTCCAGTCGGCCAGTTCTTGTGGTGTGCGTGACAATTGCAAGCTGCCGGTGAGTGAATGCAGTAGCGTGATCTCTTCGTAAGTTTCTTCGAGCTGTTCGCCCGCGTTGTCCAACTCGCTCTTCAGCGTCTTTTCGCGGTGATCTGCGGCGGCTTGAGACCAAGTTGTGTCGAGCAGCCGCCGCACCAACTCCGGCGAGGCATACGGCTGCGTTTGCAACCAGTCATCCAATTGCCGCTTGGTCCAACCCGCATCAACCGCCGCAATGACCAAGTCATCGGGACGCCGATCAGGCCTTAACCTGACCCAGCCGACCGCCACCGTGGGAACTTCACCCAGCGGCGGCAACGGCAGAGAATAAAACGTGAGTCCTGACTCCAAAGCCTCAACCTGCGGTCCACGTGCATTTTGAAATGCTGCCATCTGGACGCTAGGAATGATCGCCAAAGAGTCCGACGTCGTTGCCACGACTTGCGGACCCTCCGCATGGCAAACGACACACCAGAACGGCAAACCCGATAACCGGGCATACAACCGCAACTGCTTGATTGACGGTTCGTTCTCAGGCACTGGCCCCAGATTAAAATAAGGCGCAGTGTCTCCCAGCGATGCCACCAGTGTGGCTGCGGGCGAAGATGTGGCAAGTTCCGCGATCATTGGGGTTTCCTCTTAGAGACCGATGTCGGTCTTGAGAAAATCTAGGTCGCGAAAGCACACGGGGCAGAACCCCAGCGATGAGTAAGTGGAACCCTCAAGGTAGCAATTGACTCTCCTGACGATTATGCCGAACACACCGACCATCGCGAGGTGTTGATGTCAGGAAACACCTGGCAAGACACGCCCCAATCTGGCACATCAGCCAAGTTGATCCACAGAGGTGGTGTGGGCCATGCCTCCGAGTGTCATGTGGATTTGTTGTTCGACCATCGTCCGATACTTGCCCCCTTCGGCCATGAGCTGGGCGTGAGTGCCGGTCTGGCTGATGCGGCCGTGCTCGACGACGACGATCAAGTCGGCGTTGGCGATGGTACTCAGCCGATGCGCGATCACGAAACTGGTGCGGCCGCGCATCAGTTTGGCCAGGCTTTGTTGAATGAGCCGTTCGCTGTCGGTGTCGAGGTTGCTGGTCGCTTCATCCAAGATCAGCAATTTCGGATCGGCCAAGATGGCTCGCGCGATTGCCAGTCGCTGACGCTGACCGCCGCTGAGCCGCACGCCGCGCTCGCCGATGAGGGTTTGCAGGCCGTCGGTCATGCGGTCGATGAACTCGGTCGCGTTCGCGGCTTCGGCGGCGGTGCGGATCTCGGCAGCGGTGGCTTCGCGCCGTGCGTAGCTGATGTTTTGGGCGATCGTCCCGTCGAACAAGAACACATCCTGCTCGACGACTCCCAGCAGCGAGCGGAATGACTCGACGTCGTAGTCGCGCAGGTCTCGGCCATCCAACGTCACTCGCCCGGAGGTCGGGTCATAGAAGCGAGCGACCAGGTTGCTGAGCGTCGTCTTGCCCGCACCACTCGGTCCGACCAATGCCACGGTCTGACCGGCCGCGACCTTCAGACTGACGTCGCTCAGCGCCGGAAGACTTGTCCCCGGATAAGTGAAGGAGACCTGCTCGAACGCGATGTCTCCGGCCACCGAGTGGCGATCGACGTACAACGACGTTGGCGTCGAAAGCATCTCACGCGGTTCTTCCAGCAGGTCGAGCACGCGATCCAATCCACTGAGGCTGTTCTGAAACTGAGTGGCGCTCTGAGCGAGCGTCGCCAGCGGTTCCAGCAGCATGAGCAGGTAGACCAGAAACATCATCAGATCGCCGACGGTCATGTGTCCGTCGAGCACCCGCCAACCGCCGTAGAACAACAGCCCGGCCGTCGCGATCGGGATCAACGCCTCCCAGACCATCTCGACCACGCGCATCCAACACCACGCATAAAGTTCCTGCCGAGCCATCAAGTTGTTCTCAGTCGTGAACCGAGCCGCCTCACGCTTCTGGCGGCTGAAGGCGCGGACGATCCGCATCCCCGCGAAGGCTTCGGTGGCGGAGGCGTCGATCAGTTCGCGCTGTTTGCGGATGACTCGAAACTGCGGCCGGATGCCGTTGATCCAAGCGCGATGCGTGAAGAACACGGTCGGCAAGAGCAAGAGTCCGCCGATCAACAACTGCCAATCGACCCAGGCCAGAATCGCGAGACTCCCGATCAACTGAATGACGGCTCGCCAAGGATTGAACAACATGCCGAAGACCAGCTCGCCTACACTGCCGCCGTCTTCGCGAAGGATTGAGGCCACTCCGCCCGACCGCAGAGCTTGCACTCGATGCAGCGGCAGACGGACGGCGTGCTCGAAAACTCGCCGTCGCAGATCCAACTGAATTTGCTTCGTGATCTTGGTGGCGTACCACCGTCCCCAAACATGCACGGAGATCTTCAACAGCGAAAGGATCGAGACCGCAATCACCGTGAAGAGCAGAAGCTGCTTGGGATCGGCGAGCGACGGCAGGCGTTGCAACCACGTCGGCGGCACCGGCCGACCGCTCAATCCGTAGTCGATGATGAACTTCGTGCCGGCCGGCGGCAGCAAACCGATCAACGTGGATGCCGTGACCGAAACGAGAATCCAAATCACCTGCCGCCGGAACGGAATCAACAACCGCAAGAACTGCCCAATGAGTTGCTTCGAGGAACGGACGCGATCCTTCGGACTCCGCGTCTCGCCGGTCCCATGAAAGCTCCCCTTGGGAAGTTCACTACGTTTGAGTTTTTGCCGATACCGCTCAAATCTCAAGCGGCTGGCTCGCGATTCCGGGCCGTCCGGTGTCGAGGTTGCTGATGGGTTCAATGTATTGGCGTGTGATTCTGGCGTGTGTGGTTGCATACCCAATTGTAGGACGATGAGTTATTCGAGCGAGCCGTCGGACGCGATTTATTCCTGGGGATTCAGGTCAGGAGCATAGGCGGGGAGCTGTTCCACATGCAGACGCGGTTGGTTGGTGATGTAGGCCTTCGTCTCTTTCGAGCGATGTGTGTTGCTGCGGTCCCACACGACGATGACGGAACCGCGAACGCTTCGCAGCAGTTGCCGCAGGAACGCCACAACCTGCGGCGAACGGATGGTTTCATCCGGATGCAACGCGACATAAAGATTCAAGCGGCGAGTGATCGGCGAAATCGTGAAGGCACCGATGGCCGACACGCGGCGATTTCGTCGCGCGTGGTGACGCAGAATCGGCGTCTGGCCGATGGGAGCCCACGTCCGTCGTACGAGCGGTTGCAACATCAGCCCCGATTCGTCGAGAAA
>JANNDA010000790.1:0-19729 GCA_031387195.1 Planctomyces sp.
CACAACATCACCGGGGGGCTGACGCCGCCCCGCTCGCCTATTTCACGGTGAGGGATAAATCGCCGCGTGACGGATCGGCGTTTCCAGAACCAGCAGGCAGAGCGTGGTCAAATACAGCCGGCCCGCTTTGCCCGCGTACTCTTCATTCGAGCCGGGCGGTTTGTTCGGATGCCAGCTTCCGCTGACTTCACCACTGCCAAGCTGCTGTTTTTCGAGAATCAATTTACTGACGTGTTGATACCACGTCTCCCACTGCGGCCCGCCGACGTTGTGCAGTGCTTGAGCCGTGTAATACCAAGCATAGACATTCCTGCGGCCGGGCAACCACGACGGCTGATTTTCCTCGGCAACCAAAAAGCTCAACGCCTCTTGTTGTGGCGGATGATCCTTGGGCCAACCGAGCCATTGCCGACAGAGCAATCCCTCCGCTGTCATCGCCAGCGATGCTTTGTCGAACGGATCATTCGGCTGATACTTGAACCGCGAACCGTTTTGTTCGGAGACCGAATCGAGAAACAGCGACGCCCGCTCGAAGTTATCGACTGGCACGTCGATCTTCGCCATACGCGCCGAATGCAACGCCATCAGAGCCCAACCAGTGACCGACAAGTCCCCCATTGAAAGTCCGTTTTGCGGCTGATAACGCCAGCCGCCGTTTTGGGGATGCTGCGAGGCCATCAAAAACTTGACCGCCTTCTCACAGGGAGCCTTCAACGAGAAATCATTCGTCAGCGCGTACGTCTCGCACATCGCGATCGTTGCTTGCGAGTGCGCATAGAACGCGGTCTGTCGTCCGAGTTCTTCATGATCGTGAAAGTCGCCGTTCGCCTTTTGATTCGACTTCAGCCACGCGATTCCTTTCGCCACGACCTTCGCATGTTGTCCCGAGTTCGTCGTGTGACCATCGCCGAGGAACGCCAGCAACGCCAATGCGGTCGCTCCCGTATCGGTGCGAATCGTTCGCTCGCCCGCATCGGGATAACCTTCATGCAGCTTCCAGTTGCCTCCCTTTTCTTGCTGCCGAGCGAGCCACGCCAAACCTCCACCGATCCCCGTTTGCGGCTTCGTCCCCACACCCAACCCGCCCCAAATTCCCTCGCGGCTGCCACCCGAACGTCCGCCGAGTGCGCTCCCCACTCCGACCGGACTCACACCCGCCGGACCTGCTCCGGCGGAATTGCTGGCGGGAGCACCTTTCGCCTTCTCCTTCGCATCGGGATTTCCAAAATCCTTGTTCTCCTGGCCGGTGCCGATCGTCACAGGATTCAGCTTCACATTGATCTGCGCCGGCGAGGCCATCGCCGCCTGAGCCATCTCTGACTGCATTGCCACCCAACCCGCTTCGATCATCGCCTGTTTGACGTTGGGCTTCGTCGGCAAGATCCAGATGGCAAACAACACAAAAAACAGACTGTGCAATCCGACGCTCGTCAGCAGCCCCGCTCGATTGTGAGTCCACCAATGCCGCAACCATTCTTTGATCGTCCAGCCTTCTCGACCGCTTGTTGACCAACCGCTCAACGACATCAGCAACCGCAGCAGCGAAAAGGGTGGCTTCGGAGCTGGCACGTAATCCGTTGTCTTGGGACGACGTTTGACCGCACCGCTTTTTTTCTTCGGAGGGGCTGGCTGCTGTGGCGAGAACGCGGCATCCGCTGCCGTGGTCGATTCGCCAGTCTCTTCACTCGCGGAGCTGATTTCTTGAGCCTTCGCCTCAGACGACACCGGTCGGCGCAGCCACGCGGGCTTCTCTGGAGGCATCGGACGATCGGGCGTTTCTGACATGGTGCGGCATGGTAGCGAGAGAGGTTTGCGACCGTGAGCGGACAGGTTGCTTAGTCCCAAAGTAACCCGAAGCGTCAGCGAGGGAGGACGCTTCACGCAGCTATGAACTCGCTGACGCTTCGGGTTACTTCTCACTTTCACGCACTCACGGAAACAATCGCTCGATGCACCATGCCCCGTCCGGCTGCCGGCGATAGATCAACCGATCGTGCAACCGAGCCGCTCCGCCTTGCCAGAATTCAAAGCTGTCCGGTTGCAACCAGTAGCCTCCCCAGGTCGGTGGGCGAGGCACCGGAGTTCCGGCGAACTTCGTCTCGAACTCAACAGTGCGTTGTTCCAACAACTCTCGGTTCGCCAGTGGCTGACTTTGCAACGAGGCCCACGCTCCGATGCAACTCGCGCGCGGGCGCGCGGCGAAGTACGCATCCGACTCCGACTCACTCGCCTTCACGACCGTCCCTTCAATGCGAACTTGCCGTTCGAGTTCCTTCCAATACAGCAACGCGGCCGCGCGCGGATTCTCCGCCAACTCCACCCCTTTGCGGCTGTCGTAATTGGTAAAGAACAAGATCCCGCGCGGTTCAACGCCACGCAGATAAACGATCCGCACTGATGGCACTCCCGCGCCCGTCGCCGTCGCCAGTGACATCGCCTGAAACTCGCTCACCGCCGCCGCTGTCACGTCGTCCAACCACCGACGAAGTTGCGTGAAGGGATCGTCGGCCAAATCGCTCTCTAGCAATTTGCCTTGGGAAAAATCAGCACGAACCACGACGTCGATACTCATCACGGACCTCTATGAATTTCCTGCGCCGAAACGGCATTTCCTAGTCGTTGGCTTAGACAGGACAGAATTGGTTATCGATCGTTGATCATCGGTCATTGCTCCCGGCGGATGACGAATGACCAATAACCAATGATCAATTCTTCCCATTGTGCGACTATCGCAATTGCGACATGCCGCCCTAGGAATTCGCTGCTGGCTTTGTGTGTTGAAACCGCAGTGCCAACACCATCCCAACGCCGACCAGCATCAATCCCGCACCGACCCAATACGGCAACGCGACCCCCAAGTCCGGCTGCTTCTGTCCCAGTTTGAACAGCGTCACGCCGACGACCGGGCCGAGGATGCGAGCCAGTGCCGACATGCTTTGGCCGACTCCCAGCATTTCCCCTTGCTCGTCCGCGCCACAGCGGAGCGACAGCAAAGATTGCAACGACGGGGTCAGCGCCGAAAACCCCACCACGCAGATCGGCAGGATCAAGTACAGCGATCCCAATGTTTTCTGCTTCGAGATCACCGCAATCAACATCAAGCCGACCGTCATCAAGATCGTTCCGAGCAAACTCATCTTGAACTCGCCCAACTTCGGTGCCAGCCGACGCACCAAAAAACCTTGGCTCAACGCGAGGATGAATCCGACATACGCATAGACGAAGAACATGTACCTGTCTGCCAGTCCGAGATGCTTCGTGAACAACGACAGCGTCACTTCAAATTGGGCGAACGCGAACGTCGTCAAGAAGATCGTCATCAACAACAGGCCGATTCCCGATCGAGAAAACGCTTGTCGGATCGCCCCCAGATTCAACCAGCGACGCGAGTTGGAAACAGATTCCGGTTTGAGCGACTCCGGCAACCGCACCAGTGCGAACAAGAATGCGCACGCCGACAAGCCCGATGCGACGTATCCCGCCATTGCGCTCGGCGGACCATTTAGGTCGCTCGATACACACAACGCTCCCAGCAGCGGGCCAAACGTGAAGCCAATGCCAAACGCCGCGCCGATCAGCGCCATCCCTTTGCCACGTCCTTCCGCCGTCGTCGAGTCGGCGATGTAAGCCTGAGCCGTCGGAATCGTCGCTCCCGCGATGCCCGCCCCGATGCGGGTGATAAACAGCCACGGCACGGCGGAAAGTCCCAACCACACGCCCTCATTTCCCAGCGACGTCGCGAAACCAAACAGCCCGTAGAACACGGCCGATCCAGCCAGCCCCAGCAACAACACCGGCCGCCGACCGATCCGATCAGAGACTCGTCCCCACAGCGGCGAAAACAAAAACTGCATCGCCGAGAACGAGGCCATTAGCAGCCCCAGCGACCGATCCATCCCAAAGTGCTCGCCGTATCTTGGCAGCAGCGGCATCACAATGCCGAAGCCCAGCAGGTCGATGAAGACGGTGACGAAAATGATCAGCAGCGGTGAGCGTTTCAAAGGTTGAGGTCCAGTTGTTCTTGTGATTTGAAATCTGAAATTCGTGCCAGTTCAGCGTTTCACGAACCACCACGCCAGCCAGCACAGCAACGGGAACAGCACAAACATGATCCCAAAGGTAACTAGCTGCGAGCGGCTGTCGTCTGGCCAACGTCCCATTTTCCGTCTGATCCTTGTTGTCGCATCGATGAATGTGGCGATGACGGGAAGTCACGCATTGTGACGGGCTCGCCCACAGACTCAATCGAAACGCCCGATGTTCTCTGTCGAAGAACGCAACAGCATCACGCATAAAGTGCCGCGATCGGTTGGCCGCTGCTAATCGGATACGGGCGGTTGGAGCTGTCGTAGAAGTGACTGGCGGGGTCGATGCCCAGAGCGTGGAAAATCGTGGCGATGACGTCCCACGGGGCGTACTTCGTGCTGATGGGGTAAGCCGCTTGGCGATCAGCGGCACCGACGGTGGCTCCGGCGTGGACACCAGCTCCGGCAAAGACGATCGAGTAAGCGGCGGCCCAATGCTTGCGGCCAGGAGTTGCTCCAGCGAAGCGAGATTCCAACGCGACAAGAGGCGCTCGGCCGAACTCGCCCAGGCAGACGACGAGCGTGCTGTCCAACAGTCCGCGCTGATCGAGGTCTTCCAGCAAGGCTGAAAAACTTTGGTCGAAGCGCGGCAACAGCGAACGGCCCATGACGTCGAAGATGTCGTTGTGCGTGTCCCAGCCGAACTGCTCGGGATCGTCGGGGTAGCGATCCTGGCCGCGATTCGAGTGATTCCACATCACGGTGACCAACGGCACTTCCGCTTCGATCAAACGCCGCGCCAGCAAGCATGCTTGGCCGGGGCGATGCCGTCCATAACGATCGCGGAGCGCAGCGGGCTCGGCGTCGAGGTCGAGTGCTCGGCGAGCGGCGGGACGATCGAGCATTCCGTAGGCCTGCTGATACAACGTCTGCATGTCGATCGCCGGTTGCGCGATGCGCGATTGAATGCGGTCGAGTTCGCTCAACAATTGCCGGCGGCGAGCGTGTCGCTGCGGGTCAAGTTCATCGAGTCGCTCCAGTCCCGGAACAGCGGGCTCTTCCGTCGTCACATCGCCGATGATCAGCGAATCAAACCGCCGCCCCAGCAATCCGGCGAACTGGCCCGGCCCCGGTTCAAACGGCACCAGCGCCGGCCCGTTGATGAGCACCGACGTGCGCAGGAACTTCGAGGTGGGCCGCATCTGCTCCAGCACCGAGCCGTAGAAGGGATGATCGCTCTCACGCGGCGGCGGGTTTGAAGAAAGCCGCTGGTGATACTGGCCCGTCAGCGTCAGGTAGAGCGCCGAGCCGTGATCCAGATCCTCATGCGACATCGACTTCACGATCGCATAACGGTGAGCGAGCTTCGCCAATCGTGGCAAGTGCTCGCACAGAAACGTGCCGGGAACAGAGGTCTCGATCGCATCGAACTGACCGCGTATTTCCAACGGCGCATCAGGTCGAGGATCCCATGTTTCCAACTGACTTTGACCGCCGCTGGCAACGACGACGAGAACAGATTTCGCTCGACCGAATCCCGGTGTTGACGTGGTGTTCGTGTCGCGTGCTCGAACAGGACGCTGCCTCAAGACCTCACCCAAAAAGGCGAGACCGGCACCACTGGTCATTCCGAGCCACTTTCGCCGAAGCATTCGCGGACACCTCAGTTCGTCATCTCTAGCCTGATGCTCCCTGAATGCGGGGCATCGGCGAGTGCTCACCATAAGCGGAACTCAGTTCCCGTCAACCGGGCGAGCAGCGCAAACGAACCCGAAGCGTCAGCGAGGGCGAACGTTCCAACACGCTCCTATCTGCTCCCACGCACTCCGAATTCGCAGTCCCGTGAAGCGCTCGCCCTCGCTCACGCTTCGGGTTTGTTCTTGAAGACGCTCAAACGCCGCCGCGAGCATTAACGTTGAACGCCGACTTATCACGTTTCTCGTGATAGCGATGTAGCGCTGTTTCTCGTTCGGCTTGTGTTTGCTTGAAGACAAATCGCAGCAAACGTTCTTGCGCGGGTGAGAACTCTTGATTGCGGCGCTCGGTCACGGCGCGAGCGGTTCGCAAACCAGTTTCGAGATCGATCTGGTCATCGAGCGCACCGTGCCAGATGCGGCAGAATGATGGGACGTGCTTCGGCATCAACTCGCCGCCGGGGAGCAACATGCACATCACGCCGATCGACGAGCCGGTGTTGAACAACGTCGAGAGCGCGGCTTTCGTGTGGTCGCCGATGAAGCTGCCGACTTTCGTGCTGCCGGTGTTGATCGAATAACCTTCGAGCGGCACGCTGACTTCGGAGTAATCGTTTTTGAGATCGCTGTTGGTCGTGAGCGCTCCCAAGTTGACCCACGGGCAGACATAGCTGTGACCGAGAAAGCCGTCGTGATACTTATTGGCGAAGCCGTGCAGGATCGAGGCTTCGATTTCGCCGCCGACTCGGCAGACCGGACCAATCGTTGTTCCCTCGCGAACGTTCGCTCGAAACAGTTGCGATCCGTAACCGACATGACACGGACCTTCCAGCCGAGTGAACGGCTGAATGATGACGTTCGCTTCGATCGTGATCGGCCCCAAGCGAGCATCCAACACCACGAACGGATCAAGCCGAGCGGTCGGATCGACTTCGATTTGATCCAAGTCGCCGACGACGGCGACGTTCGCGCCGAACGAATGCTGTCCACGAGGTCGCAACTTTCTCACCGTGCCTAATCGTTGAAGTTGGAAATCAATTCGCAATTGTTCGCCGTTATGCAGCACCAAATCCCAGGGCCGCGTCGCCATTCGACCGGTGGTGTTAAGCAGTGTTCTCGTCCGAGCAATCGCGATGAGCCCCTCTTCCAGGCGATCGTTCGATAACAGCGCGACTTCATCCGGATGTAGCCGCAGCCAGACGAGCGTTTGATCGATCACTCCCGCCTCATCGAGCCCCGCGTGCTCCAGTCGCCGCACGGCATCGGCATCGGGCAGCCACCGCGAGTTGATCAGCAGCGTGGGCTCACTGGCGAGCCAGGTGAAATCGTTGAGGTGCGCTTCCGGCTGAGCCTCTTGATAGGTCTCGACCAGAAACGGGCGGATGAACGCTCCCCAATCCGAAACCGACAGGCTTCGCAGCAACCGTTCGCGCAGCGAAAACTGCCCGCAAAGCAGTTCACACACTGGACGCATCCAAGCAATCGGAGCAAATCCGGTCGCCGCCTGGTCCTCAAAAAACGCGAGGCGCATGCTGTCGCCTTAAACGATGGGTGTCATAAAACCAACAAGCCTTGGAAGGGGGCGGACTTGTAGTCATCATCGCAAAATGCGCGAAGACCGTTCTCAACGTCTGTTTGCCTTGATCCCGGCGGCCGGACGAAGTCGCCGCATGGGCTCACCAAAGTTGTTGCTTCCCTGGAACGGCTCGACGGTGATTGAGCAATTACTGGCTGCGTTGTCTCGCCCGGAGATCATCGCCGTCTGTGTCGTCGTGCGTCCCGATGATGTCGAATTGCAATCAGCCTTGAGTAGAACAACCGCGATCATTGTCGTTCCCGATCACGATCCGCCAGACATGCGTGACAGCGTCGAACTTGGCTTGCAGGTGATCCGCGAGCAGTTTCATCCCG
Source organism: Planctomyces sp. (assembly GCA_031387195.1). GTDB lineage: Bacteria > Planctomycetota > Planctomycetia > Planctomycetales > Planctomycetaceae > SXKJ01. The sequence continues at coordinate 7,631 of JANNDA010000790.1, forward strand.
CTGATGACGATGGCTGGCTGTTGATCCCCGCCGACCATCCGTTGATTGAACCGGAAGTCTTCGACGGGCTCTTGCTGCGCTGGTCGAGCGGCGACTGCCAAGCACTCGTCCCCAAGTTTGGCGAACGTCGCGGACATCCCACTCTCTTGCGTTGGTCACTGGCCGAAAAGGTCGAGCAACTTCCTCACGGCATCGGCATCAACGCGTTGCTGCGTTCGTCACCCGATCTCGTCACCGAATGGCCCACCGACCGCGAATCCGTTCTGGCCGACTTGGACACGCCTGAAGATTATGCTTATTGGCAGCAACGGCTGACGTGATTCGAGCAGTTTCTCACGAATATCGAGAGTCCAGCAACAAGGCCGCTCACCGAGGCCGATTCCGCCACGTCGTTTCACGCAGGACGTCGCGTTCGTAGATCTTCATTGCTTCTGTGATTTTCTGGCGGTCGTCGGGCGTGAGGTTTTCCAATGTCGAAATAATCCACGTCGCGGAACCAACTGCGGCGAATGCAACTACTTGTGTGACATTCGTGTGTAGGTCGTAATCAGCTCGATTCCGATCGCGCCGCAACATGCTTAATTCTGTTCCGATCCGAATTGCGTGGTCATGACCAGAGTTTTCCAAACGTCGCCAAAGAAAGGCGTGAGCCAAGTCTGCTCGCGGCACGACGAACCCCAGCGCCACAAGCGTCGTTCGGCACTCATGAAACGCGGCGTAGTAGGCACGGCTGACGGCACATCGCCACTCCGCCTCGGTGCGGCCACGACTCCAAGTTTCCGCCAGTGACAAAAATGCTCGTGCGGAAATCATTCGTCGTATTCCATGCCAAGACGAAAATTGTGGGCCAAAGGTGCCGGACAAAAGGCAAACAACTGCTGATGCCAGTGCCAGCGAACGGCAAGTGCTTGCTCGACGTCAATGAACCGATCACGAACTACGATCGCCAAGTGACGATCGTTCGCGATCTCAGGGTCGTCATCGATCTCGATGTACCACGGGCAGTCGGGAAAGACTCGCTGAGTCATCGCGATCACGTCAGGCAATTGAGCGCTGACTCCCAGTTGGTTCGCGACTTCGGCGATCTCTGGAGAAATTTCCAATATTGGGGAAAGAGTGGCGGCGGACATAATCGGCTCCTGAATGTGGGCCGTGAGATACCACGTCATCGGAAAATCGAAAAGAGACGTTTCGCCCCTGTAACCCGAGGCGTGCCAAAGGCGGATTGCCAGAATCTTTTGTCCCACATTGTTTTTTCAACCGTTTGAAATGCCGTGCTGACAAAAAAATGTGGGACACAAAATTGAAAAGCAGGGCTAGAAAATTCGCATGACGATCGGTGACTCGGTTGGGTTGCGGGCGCAGCTTGGACCAAGTTGATCGCCTCTCTGTGGCTCAAATCTCAACGGCCTTCAGTCAGTCTCCGTCGATTCCGCATCAGCGAACACCGGCTTCGACGCATCCAGTCCGAACGTCGCCACACCCGCGAACACGAACGCGATCAGGCCGAGCCAAAAGAGATTGTTCCATTCAGCAACGGTCGGGTTTTCACCCAGCAGATGGTTGTAAAGAAGCGGGCCGAAGGCCGCTCCGAGATTACCCCACATGTTGCCCCAGCCGAGGACCGAGCCGACATACTTGCCGCCAGCATCTTGCGCGTAGGCCCAGAAGGCGGACTGGCCGAGATCCACCGAGAAATAAATTAGACAGAACGCCGCTGTGAATGCCCACGGGGAATTGAGCGTTGAGCCCACGGGCTGACTCGCGAAGTACAGGCACATCCCGTAACCACCCGCCGCCATGAATCGCGTGATGATCGGCGGCAAACTGCGGCTCCATTTCAAGCCGATGCGCGGCAGCAGCCAATCCACCAATCGGCCCCCCAGGAAGCCGCCGCACATGCCGATCAGATTCGGCAGCATGACCAGGAAACTCCGCTCCAAAATCGGAACGTTGTGCATCTCAATGAAGTACCGCGACAGCCACGTCACCAAGAACACCCAGCCGACGTTCGTTCCGATCTGATTCGCGCAGTTACACCACAAACTGAAATTGGTCAGCAGCGGCATGATCGGCAAACGTCCCGCTTGACTGGTTGAGGGCGCGGCTGTCGCCAGTCTCCCCGCTTCGATGACTTGGCGTTCGGCCTCGTTGACCCACGAGTGCTGATCCGGTCGCGCGCGAAACACCAGCCAGATCGCCAACGCCACGAACACGCCCGACAGCCCGTAAACGATCATCACCGGCCGCCAACCGCGTCCGTAAAGTTTCCGGATCTCGCCAGGAAATGCCGCTTCGATCAACAACCGGTTGAACCGTCGCAGTTCGTCTTTCTGAAGTTCACTGCCGTCCTTGATCTTCTTGGCGTAGCCAATCCCCTCTCGCGGCAAATTGACTTTCGCAAACGCCGCTTCGTCGAACAGGTCACTGCGATCGAGCAATTGATTGAGTGCAATCAATGACGATGAGCCAGTATCCACGGCGGCAATGATTCGCTTCGCCGCGTCACTCAGTTTTTGATCGGGACCATCGTTGGCGGTGAGTTTGCTCGCGAGCTTCTCGGCATTCAGGACATCGGCATCAGTGAACTCCACCGGCGTTCCAACCGGCACGAAGAGAACCATTAAGAATGCGGTCAAGATCGGAGCCATCGCTCCGCCCATACGACCGCCGAGACCGACCCAGGCACTGGCGGTGGCACGTTTGGAAAGCGGGATCCAGTGGCTGATGACTCCGCCGGAAGTGGGGTACGCTCCCGCTTGAGTGATGCCGCACATCAACCGCGCGAACAGCAGCATCGTGAAGCCCGCGACCAATCCCATTTGGGCCGTGAATAGCGACCACGCCACGACGTAGATCGACAGCATCAATCGCGCGCCAAAACGATCTGCCAGCCAACCCGCCGGCACTTGAGACAACGCATACGACCAAAAGAAGACGCTCAGAAACCAACTCATCTGAGTCTGCGACAGACCCAGATCTTCCTTGATGTAGTCACCGGCAAATGAGACACAGAAGCGGTCGAGGTACAGCAGCACCGACATCAGCGTCAGTAACAAAATGATCCAGTGCCGAACACCAGTGGGTCGAGGAGCCGACTCGAAGGAATCAAGCGTGGGCTCCGACAGTATTCTGTCCGACATGGGCGGCTCCTGGAGTTGGAGTTCCGCCATGAGGCGTCATGCGGCGAAGTACACATCAATAAGATGAGACTGCCCCTGCATCGAGTCCGTTTGCTTCCCGGCAGGCCCAAGCGAGAACTCCAACGTGACGCACACCCTAGAAATAGAAAACGCTGTGAGCAACCACGAGTCACTCACAGCGTTTTAGGTTTTGCCGAGTTTGCAGTTGCGGGCCAACGCCTGCCACCACGGCGAGCGAGTTCAATCGCAGTTCACGTGCCGAATCGACAAAGATTTTCAAAATCGGCTGAAGTCCCGGTAATCGCGGAGTTCTTGCAACGTGTTTGAATTGGCCAACGTGCCGCAGGCCAAAGGCCGAACGTGGCACTCTGCAACACCTGCCGCATTTTGCTCCACTTGCCGGAGCGTGTTGCGGCACGCAATGCTCTGCTTGTTCTGGCGCGACGATTCGAGTGCAATGAGCCGCCACACTAGGCTCTGTCCCGCAAATGGTAGAGACCTCGTAGGACGGGCATTCTTGCCCGTCATTTTACGGTGATTCGACGGGCAGGAGTGCCCGTCCTACGGATTTGCGGGACAGAGCCTAGCCCGACCCCCAAACATCACCCCTTCGCAAACTGTCCGCTATGACCAAACCGACTTCACTGATGACCGTCCCCAATTTCATCAAGGCCAAGTCCGAAGGACGTAAGCTAGCCGTGTTGACGGCCTACGACTTCTTATGGGCGGGGCTGTTCGACCAAGCAGGCGTCGATGCGATTCTTGTCGGCGACAGCTTGGGAATGGTCGTGCAAGGGCACTCCACCACGCTGCCGGTCACGCTCGATGAAATCATTTATCACGCGAAGACCGTCATGCGCGCCGTTAAACAGGCGTTGGTCATCGTCGATATGCCGTTCCTTTCGTTTCAGATCAGCCCCACCCAAGCGATTGAGAACGCGGGCCGCATTCTGAAAGAGACCGGTGCCGCCGCCGTGAAGATCGAAGGGGGACAGAACCAAGCTCGCACGATCACCGCGTTGGCCGAGGCGGACATCCCGGTGATGGCTCACGTGGGCCTGAAACCGCAGTCGGTCCACAAGCTGGGTGGCATGAAAGTGCAGCGCGACGAGCAGCGTTTGCTGGCCGACGCGCGAGCCGCTCAGCAGGCCGGAGCGTTTGCGATCGTACTGGAACTGATCCCGCGCCAGATCGCCGCGGAGATTACTCGCGAGCTTTCGATTCCGACCATCGGCATCGGAGCCGGCCCCGATTGCGATGGCCAAGTGCTCGTGAACTGCGACATGCTCGGCCTGACCGATGGCTTTCATCCAAAGTTCGTCAAACGCTTCGCCGAACTGCGCACCGAGGCGACTCGCGCCGTGCAGCAATACGTGACCGAAGTGCGTTCGGGAGTGTTTCCTTCCGATGAGCAGAGCCATCATTAATTTGTTGTTCCTCATCCGTGGTTCGGCTTTGCCATTCGCGGGAAGAATGGATTTCGGAAACGACCCACGGATGGCAATGCCGAACCACGGATGAAGAAAAACAATGAGGTGCAGGATGCGACGGAATAATCTGTTGATGTTGGTTCTATTTGTTGGCCTGTTTTCATCGCACGCCGCGGGCGTTCGCGCGTTTGATGACCTTTCCAAAGCGGCGACTCCAGCCAAGCCCGCTCCGTCAAAAGCGGATATCGAACAGTGGATTGCCGATCTCAATGCGCCCGAGTTCGCCAAGCGAGAAGAGGCCACTGGGCAATTGATCGACGCCGGTTTGGTCGTCGTCGAACCGCTCATGGAAGCCTCACGATCCAGCAATCTGGAGACCACCGTTCGCATCACCGCCATTCTGCGAGCGTGGTTCACTTCCGGACGCGAGGAGTTGGTCGAAACGGCGGAGACAGCTCTGGAGCAATTAACCGAATCGAAGAATCGGTCAATGGCCCATCGAGCGGTCGCGGTGCTCAACCAATACGCTTCGACGATTCGGCAAGACCGAGCCTTGGCCCAGATCAAGAAGCTCGGCGGAACGATTAAGGCCACTGAGAGAATCGTTCAACAGCCGTTCGGGCAGAACGACGCGGAAGGTTTTTTTGTGATCTTGGGACGCGGCTGGCTGGGGGGTGACGAGGGCTTGAAGCACGTCCGTCGTTTGCCGAGCCTGACGACGCTGTACCTCATCCATCATCCGAAAACGCACAAAATCCTCACGCCGAATGTTTCTCTCGATGCGGTCGCTGACCTGCAAAAGGCGATGCCGCAATTAGGCATCGTTTATCGTGGCCCGGCCTATTTGGGGATCAGTGGAGATGCTCGTTTTGGCGGCAGCGGTTGTGTCGTCGGCATCGTTCAACCCGAGGCACCTGCGGCAAAAGCCGAAGTCAAACCGCGCGATGTCATCGCCAAGTTCGACGGCAAGCCAGTCGCTGATTTCGAGGGGTTGATTGACCTGATCGCGGAAAAGAATCCGGGGGACGTGATCAAGCTCGAAATCCTTCGCGGGGACGACGACGACATGCGAGTTTATGAACGCCTGCGAGCGATCAAAGAACCCAACCCCGCGAAAGAGCTGCTGGAAGAACTGCGCAAGCGGCTCACGATCGAAGTCGAAGTCACGCTGGGCGAATGGAAATAGCGCAGCATCCGTGTGGACTTCCTGTCCGTTATTTTGCAAAGGAATGGACGGCAAGGGAATGAAGACATTGCCTCAAGCCGAGGTGATTCAACAGAGCCAAAGCAAAAAAACCTCGGTGTCAGGCTGGCGCCGAGGGTTTTGAGCGAATCGTGATCAGAGACGAACGGCGGTTGATTACAACAGTTCGAGCCGCTTCAACAGATCGTTGGAGAGTGTGAAGGCTTCATTGATCTCAGTCATCAATCCGACCAACGTATCGACTCCTTGGCCACCAGAGATCAGGTCGGTGCCACCTTGTCCGTTGACGGTGTCATCCCCTTCATCGCCCAGCAATACGTCATTTCCGGAACCGCCGAAGACCGTGTCGTTCCCGTCGCCGCCAGTGACGATGTCATTGCCCATCCCACCGTTGATGAAGTCATTCCCGTCAGCGCCACCGATGAGGTCAGCGTCATCGCCGCCGTTGATTGTGTCGTTGCCATCACCGCCGTTGATTGTGTCCGCTCCTGTGCCGCCATCGATCGAGTCGTGGCCGTGATGACCTCGAATCGAATCGGCTCCGGCATCACCTGAGATGACGTCGTCGTTCAAGCCGCCATCGAGAGTGTCGTTGCCATCGCCACCCAAGAGGGTGTCTTTGCCGAGACCACCTTCCAGCGAATCGTTGCCGATTCCGCCAGAGAGCGTGTCGCGTCCATCGTCACCGGCGAGCGTGTCAGCCCCATCGTTGCCGCTGAGAACGTCTTGTCCCAATCCGCCGCGAACCACGTCGTTGCCGAGTCCGCCTGACAGTACGTCGTTGCCGTCGTTCCCCAAGAGCGAGTCATTGCCCGCCTGGCCATTAATCACGTCAACGTCGGCTCCACCAAACATCGTGTCGTTACCGGACCCACCGAATAGCGTGTCGAGCCCCGCGCCACCGTCAATGGTGTCATCGTTCGTGGTGCCAATGATCGAGTCGTTCCCTTCGTTGCCATTGAGTCCCAGGCGAACGTTGCCGAGCACTCCCAAGCTACCGTCGAGCGTGTCATTGCCCAGGCCGCCGTTGATGGTCAGCACGGTCGCGGTGATTCCAGAGACGTTGCCGATCGTCACCGTGTCATCGCCAGCTCCCGTGTCGATAGTCACCAGCCGAATGGTCGGATTGATGATCAGCTCGTTCGCTCCGGAAGTGATCCGTAGCTTCGAGCCGAGTTTCCCGACAGCCACAACGTCGGAGGCTCCGCCCGTCGTCACGGACATCCGATCGTCGCCTGACGTACTGCTGACGATGTCATCTCCGTCGGAGGTCGCGTTCCATTCAAAGACGTCATTTCCTTCGCCACCGATCACGGTGTCTTTGCCACCTTGGCCGCGGATCGTGTCGTCGCCAGCCTGGCCGTCCAAAAGGTCGTCACCAACTCCGCCCAAGATCGAATCGTTGCCGTCACCACCGAAGACAATGTCATTGCCCGCATCGGCGCTGATGACGTCGTCTCCCGCTCCGCCGGTGATGATGTCACCGCCATCGCCACCGATCAACGTGTCACCATCGCCGGCATTAATCACCGCAAGGGCCTGCAAGGTGACCGCCTGCCCGGCACCGTTATTCGGATCAATGTAGGTCACGGTCAGCAAGTCCGACTCAGTGCTAATGTCCAACAGCCCGTTGTTGAGAGCAATTGCCGCGCGTTGAGTCAGAATCGTCCCAGAGAATGTCTGATCGGGCTGGCGGTTTAGAACGACGTTTTCGCTGTCGCCGCTGAAAGTCGTCACCAGTACCGTGACCGAATTGGCATTCCCGGCCACGTCCGTGTCGCAGACGCTGATGGTGACCAAGTCTCCGACATCGTAGACCTGATCATCCAGTCGAACCGAGCCTAGTTCCGGCGGCAGATCAAACGCCGTCGTGATGTTGACCGTGTTGCCGTCCGGTCCAGCATCCGCGCTGAATCCCAGACCTCGCCGAGCGAATGCCGTCCAGATGGCTCGCGAATTCGCACCGCCATTATTGGCAATATCCGCTTGCAGAATCGCATCGCGAGACTGCGTGAAGCTCGGATTCGCCGGTTGCAGTTTCAGGCCGTCCATGACCAGTTGCAGCGCGAGATTGTTGCCGCCCGTGCCGTTGTACAAGTCGGGATCGAAACCGTAGCCAGGAGTTGTATTTCCATCGCAATCCGGTGTGTTGATGCCATTGATCAACAGCCAGTTCATGTCCCACAACGCCTGCGACCACAATTCGCCCGTGTTGTGGACTTCACGAGTCGGATCAGCATTGAACGCCGTAAACGTCAGCGGGCTGACCGCCAAGTCGAAGCTGTATGGGAACCTCCGAATGCCAGGACCGCTGGCGAGTTGATCCTGCACGTAGTTGCCAATCGGCCGAGCATCACCCGCGACATCGCTCGCCTGTTGGGTGAACATCAATGCCCACCAATCGCTCCAGCCTTCGCCCATGCCGCCGCTCTGGATCGCTTGCAGACCGTCGGCATTGCCCGACCTGTCGGTCAGGCGATTCGATACGCCGTGACCGAATTCATGGATGATGATCCCGTTCTCGAAGTCGGAATCGCGAGCGGGGTTGATCGGGCGGAATGTTGAAAAGTTGATGTTCCATTCGAACATGGCCATGATCGGTGAAAAGCCATCCGGAGGTGTCGCCATGAAGGCGTTGTTTCTTGTGAAGGGGCCGGGCGGCAGATTTGCTCCCGCTTGCGCGTTGGCATTCACGGCATCGTTACCGACTCCACCATTACCGTAGTTGTTGACTTGGAAGTTTCCGGAGGCTTCGTCGAAGCCGTATTGGTAATGGATGTCGTGCAGAATGTTGTTCGTGTAGAACAAATTCGCCGTCGCGGCGTCGAGGTAGGTGCTGGGTGCCTGCGTGTCGTTGAACGGCGAATTGAAGTCCAAGTTGGCACCGCCGCTCGGACGTGGCCCTGAACCCAAGTTGCCACCGAACAGCAAATCGAAGAGCGGATCATCGTCGCGGGCACCCTGAGCGAACACGTTGTTGCCGCGAGTGTCGGTGAACTCCGCTCCGGCCGTTCCGTTCGTGTCATGCCATCCGAAAGGCGACGCGGTGGAATTTTGTGGATTAACCTCAATGGTCCGCGGTGCGTACAGCGGAGCCTCTTCGTTGTAGTTGATGACGTTGTAGGAGGCGTGTGAAATCCAACTGACATTGTTGAGCAGTTCGCCAGTGGCAGCATCCACGGATGAGTCGTACCAGCCAATTTCATCCATCGTCATGACGTTAATCGACCAGACGAGCGCCAGTTCGCCGTCGGGAGTCTTGGCCCATTGCAGTCGATCCGCCATGTCGGCATTGCGTTGAACGCGTAACGGAGTGATCTCCTGCGTTTCTTCCGCGTACCCAGAACCCGGACTCATGGAATTCTGGTCACTGGAGCCGGGCAGAGTGTCGTCGCCTAGGTCCGCGCCGTCACCGACGAAGGTGCCTCCATGTCCGTGCGGATCGTTCGCCAGATGCTCGGCGAGTTCCAACCCCAACCCTGCGTAGGCCACGTCAGCAACGATGCCGGGCGTCTTCGAGAGATTCAATCCAGCGACATCCGAAACGAACGAGCTATACGCACTGAGGATCGAGCCATCCGGCATCACGTTGATCGTGATCGTCGCGTCGATGATCGGCAAACCTTGGTAGTTCTGCTGCAGATACACGCTCGTGACGCCGTTGTGCTTGGTCGTGAGACTCTTCGTAACGTCGTAATGATGCACGTCCGCGTTCGTCAGCCCAAATTGGCTGGGGTTCGATTCGAGAAACGCGGAAGCGATGCTGAGCGCCGTGCTGTTGGAAACCACGCTCGACGGCCCATCGTCGTCCGTGATCGTCACGAAGCCGATGCTGTCATTGATGATCGCGCCCACCGCATTCGACAGATCCACCGTGAATGATTCGACGAACTCATTGGTCGAATCCGTGATGATGGGGATGTTGATGATTTGCGTGGTCGTTCCCGGTGCGAAGGTCAACGTCCCTGAGCTGATTCCGAAATCAGAGCCAGCGGTTGCGGAACCGGGAGTTGTCGCGAAGTCCACGGTAATCGGAGTCGGAGCAGCAGACGACAGCGTGACTGTCAGTGAGACACTGTTGCTGCCGCCGGTCCCTTCGATCGTTGAGGCATTCCCGATCGAAACCAAGAATGTTGTCGCCACGGTCCCGCTGGAAATCACATCCAGTCCCGCGCCACCGTCCATGAGGTCGGCACCGGCCGTTCCCGTCATGGTGTCGTTCCCCGCTTGTCCGCGGCCAACATCGTCGCCGTTGCCGCCGATGATCACATCGTGTCCGGCTCCACCGAGAATCGAGTCATTGCCATTCCCGCCGTCCAGCAAGTCCGCACCACCACCGCCATTGAGCAGATCATTGCCGTCGGCTCCGTTGAGCGTGTCGTTGCCAGCGCTCCCCAGCAACGTGTCGTTGGAGACAAGCGTCGTAACGGTCGGAACTCCGTTGAGAATCACCTCCAGATTATCGATCCCCCAGGACTCGTCGGTGCCCCCTTCAAAGCCGGGCCCGTCGGCAAAAAAGTCGATCGTCAGTGTGTTTGCAGAGTGTGGAACGTTGTTAAACAGCGGATCGAGGCCAAGATTCCACGCGCTGTCGAGTGTTGCGCTTGGGGAAGGGAATCCCAAATCCATAAAGGGACGAGGCGTCAACTGCACTCCTGCTGGTGGGAGATAACCTTGATCGACACCAGTTGCAGTGATGTTGTCGAACGCCCCCCGAAAGAGCCGCGTGCCATCGACACGGACGTTGAAGAAGTCCATGCCAAAGTTGGCTGCTGCATTGAGGCCATTCCAACTGTTGATGATCGCCAGCAGAAAGTTGATGTCGATGCTGGTATGCGTCGGCAAATTAGCGAGCGTCAATGTGGTTGCCGTTTGCGGAATCGAACCAGGAGCCGCAACCGTTCCACCTGTGGCGTTTTCGAGCAGGTTGCCGCCGAAGACGTTCGTACCAGTTCCAAGGCCAGCGTAACGGAGGACGCCGGTCACAGTCGTCGTGCCGGAAAGCTGCGTTGGCAGACCGCCGTCGAAGTTCGTCGCGAAGACGGTCGAGGAGATGAGCGCGGTGCTGACGGCGGCTTGCCCGCCGACCGCTTCCGCATACTCCAAGTCATTGCCAGCTTGGCCATCGACGACGTCCGCTCCGGAGCCACCCAACAGTGTGTCGTCGCCAGTGCCACCGAGGATCGAATCGTCGCCGTTTTGCCCGTCGATCGAATCTGTCCCCGCGTTGCCACTGAGCGTGTCGTTGCCATCACCGCCCAGAAGCGTGTCCGTGCCGTCGTCGCCACTGATGTTGTCATTTCCTCCCGATCCATCGACGAGGTCTTGGCCGTTTCCTGCGAAGATCGTGTCGGCCCCACCGTTGCCATCGATCGTGTCTTGGCCATCTCCAGCATTGATGCTGTCAGCTCCCGCCCCACCTGAGATCGAGTCATCGCCGTCACTTCCCAGCAACGTGTCATTGCCGCCGTTGCCGTCGATCGAGTCATCGCCGTCACCGCCATCCAGGCTGTCCGCCAGATCGGTGCTTCCCAGCAATGTGTCTGAGCCGTTGCCCGCGTTGACCACAATGCTCAGTGCGGGATTGCTGAACGCCGCGCCGGTCACTCCCGTCAGGTCGATCAGGTTCGCATCATCGCCGCCGTTGACGATGATTTTCGTCACGGAACTACTGGCGACCGTGGTGATGTTCGTCACCGGCCTGCCGTTCAACAGCACGAGCACATTGCCTGCTGAAACCGGGTTGTCGCTAATCACCACGTCATCCGTGGGACCGAGCGACACGTTGAGTTCACCGGCAATGAAGAGGGCCGAGGCTGACATCAGCGACCGATCTTCCAACTGCTCGCTCGCCTGGACCGCACAATCGCGCCGTCCGGCTTTTCGGCAAGAACCCAGTTTCAAAGAACGACCGACACACTCAATCCATGAGGTAAATTTCACGGCCCAGCTTCCTTTCGCAGGCGAGGAATTCTCGACACGACAAGCAAAGGTGTTACCACCCTCAAAACCCAACCATGTCTTGTTCGACAACTCTTCGTCATAACCGTGCGAAACCTCAGTCCGCCGTTGCGATACCTACTTTCGGAATCATCGGCGTGACCGTAAGAACCAAACCAAGCGATACAACCCGCACAGATTGACTGGCTAAAGTCAGCGTCATTGACGTAACCGCTAAAAAATCGCGGTGCGCGTGGGAGCTTTTCCAGAATGGCTCAAGACCGACTTTGACGGCACCCGGCCGGGAGGCACATGACGCACTTTGCGCGGTAGGGTGGGACAAGCCGCTTCGGCGCCGGCCCACCAAAGTTACTCACAAGGA
>JANNDA010000793.1:0-7769 GCA_031387195.1 Planctomyces sp.
GGACGCTGCGAACCGAGATCGACGTCCCGAACCCCAACGGCCGGCTGCGTCCCGGCATGTACGCGACTGCCGAAATCGAAGTCGCTCGCCGCCCCGACGCGCTGTCGCTCCCCAAATCGGCGATCCTCAAGCAAGGGGCGGAGTCGTTCTGTCTGAGCATTTCGGCGGAGAACAAGATCGTGAAACTTCCGATCAAGACCGGCATCGTCGCCGTCACACCAACCGGCACCGACATCGAAATCGTCTCCGGCCTGACCGGGGAGGAATCGCTGATCGGCGCGAACCTCGCCGCCTACAAAGAGGGACAAGCGGTCGAGGTCTTCGTTCCAAAGTGAGTGTGCCCGCTTTTGGCGAGAGCTTGGTTAAGCCTGCCCGCAAACTCCGCCATCCTTCGCAAGAGCACCACTCTTTCGCGATCCGCACAACCCGTGTGTGAGTAATCATCGCGCAAGCCAATTGCATGGGCGCGGTTGATATCGAACTCCGATATCAACCATGCGAAAGAACTCAGCCGAGTTGTCGGAACGGATTCCGAATGCAACTCCGGCAAGAGCTGCCGCTGCGTCAGGGAGGACGCCGTCTCATGATCGACGTGCTGCGACAGCATGGTGTCATTGGCGGCTGTGTACTGCTGGGACTCGTCAGTGGTTGCACGACTTCGCCCACGGCTGAGGTCCGGCAGATCCGCCCGCATCCAGTCGTCTCCAAAACGCAATCTGAGTCCAAGGCTGTTGCGCGGCCAAACAGAGTCGTTGAAGTCGCTCATGTCGAGTCTTCGGAGTCGGCGCACGAAATCCAGCAAGCTACGTTCACGACAGAAGTGACGGTCCCTCCCAAGCCGGAGCCGGCCGATTCTTCGTCGGTCACGAATCCGCCCCCCGCACCGACCGGCTACGCCATCGATCTCGCGTCGGCGTTACAGCTTGCGGCCGGGCAGAATCCGAACGTGGCATTCGCTCGTGAGCGAATCAATGAAGCCTATGGTCAGCACGCGCGAGCCGAAGCGTTATGGCTGCCGTCCATCCGAGCCGGCGCGAACTGGAACAAGCACGAAGGCCGGATTCAAGACGTGAAGGGCGATGTCTTCAACACGAGTCGCGGTTCGTACTTCGGTGGCCTGGGAGCCAACGCGGTCGGAGCCGGATCGCCGACAGTGCCGGGTGTGTTTGCGTCGTTTCATCTGACCGATGCAATTCACCAGCCGACGATCACCGGCCACGCCGCCGCCTCGCGTCAGTATTCGGCTACGGTCGCCGAGCAAGACGTGATGCTGCAAACGGCGACGGCGTACCTCGACCTGCTACGAGCCAACCAAGAATTGGCGATCACTCGTGACATCGAGCAGCTTGCCCAAAAGCTGACGGACTTGACGAAAGCGTATTCCCAAACCGGACAGGGACTCGCCGCCGATCACGACCGCGCTCGCGCGGATCTAGCCGTGAGACGGAATGAGACGGTACGCGCCGAAGAAGGGGTGCAAGTCGCAAGCGCTCGACTCGCACAATTGCTACACATCGACCCGTCCTTCGAGTTATTGCCGACAGAGACGACCGTCACTCCGCTGTCGCTGACTGATGCGAGCGGTTCGTTGCAAGATCTCGTCGCGACCGGCCTGTCGCACCGCGCAGAAATCTGTGAGCAACGACAACTCGTCGAAGAAGCCTGCGCGCGATTGAAACGCGAAAAGCACGCGCCGCTGCTGCCCAGCGTCCTACTCGGCGTCAGTTACGGCGGGTTCAGCGGCGGTGTCGGAGACAACTTCCGTCAGCCGGCAGACCGGCTTGATGCCGATGCGATCGCCTTCTGGGAAGTCCGTAATCTCGGACTTGGCGAGAAAGCCGCTCGCGACGAAGCGAACTCGCGAGTCAATCAAGCTCGCTGGCGCGAAATCGCGACGCTCGACCGTATCGCCCGTGAAGTTGTCGAGTCTCACGCGCAAGTTACGGCTCGGAAACGGCAACTCGCGGTGGCTGAAGAAGGCATCGAAGCAGCAACGAGTTCTTTCGAGCGAAACTCGGAACGCATCAAGAATGCGCAAGGCTTGCCACTGGAAGCTTTGCAGTCGTTGCAGGCACTCGCTCAAGCTCGCCGCGATTACCTGCGAGTCATCACCGACTTCAACGCCGCGCAGTTCACGCTGCAACGCGCTCTCGGTTGGCCGACTCCATAGCGGCAACGACTGCCGCGATCGCCGTATTGCTAATGATTGCGAAAGCCACTGTTGGCGGCATTTGAACCTTTTCGGATAAGCCTGCCGGATCGAAACTGCAATGGAGCGAAGTACGAACGCACAAGCCTTGTGAACGAGAATCGTCAAAAGGAGAGTCAGCCAATGTCTACGGTCAGCATTCGCTACATGATCGACGACGTTCCCGCCGCCATCAAGTTTTACACAACGCACCTCGGCTTCACCATTGGCGAGGACGCCAGTCCAGACTTTGCCTCGGTCACCCGTGACGGAGTGCGTCTATTGCTAAGCGGGAAGACCAGTTCCGGCCGTCGAACCATGCAGGACGGTCGCGAGCCTGTTCCCGGGGGTTGGAACCGTATTCATATCCAGGTGGAAGATCTCGCTGCTGAAGTGAAGCGCCTCCGTGACGCCGGAATTGGATTCCGCAACGAGATCATTACTGGGCCGGGTGGCTCCCAAATCATTCTCGACGATCCCTCTGGCAACCCCGTCGAGTTATTTCAGCCCAAGAAGAAGTAGTCAGGGGAATACCTCTTAAGATTTCGCCGACCACCACGCCGCAAGATCGTCAGCAAATTGTGCGGATGTTGGTGGAGCGAATCGACCTCAACATCCGGAGCGACACAGAACAGACCGAGATCACAATGACGTGGGCTGGTGGATTCACCAGCCAGCATCGGTTGAACCGAACGGTGATCAGCTACCTGCGAGTCATCACTGACTTCAACGCCGCTCAGTTCACGCTGCAACGCGCGCTCGGTTGGCCGACTCCATAGCGGCAACGATTGGCCCAAACTTTCACCTTGCACTCAGGCTCCCTTTGGTCCCAGCCACATCCACAAGCCGATTGTTGCCGACGCCAGCAGCAATCCGAGGCCGAACGCGGACCAAAATCCGAGGCCCAATCGTTCGGCGAATGCCAGCGGAACAAAAAACGGCAAGCCGAGCGGAACGAGGATCAGCGTTTCTCTCGCCAACATGGAAATGCTGACGATGTCGTGGCTCTTGCGCCACGACGCGACGAAGGCCACGATGCTGGTGATCGGCAGCGTCAGCAACAACGCACCGATTCGCGGCGAGCGCCGTGAGAGTTCCGTGACTCCGACCACGACCGAGCCGGCGATCACAAATCGCAGCAGCAGATTCAACATAAAAATCCTTTCAGCCGAGTGCGGGCTTTTGAGTCAGCCGAACATCGGATGAAGTGCCCGGCCCCGAATGCAGCAATCGCAGCGCGTTGAAGACGACGGCCAGCGACACGCCCATATCGGCGGCGATGGCGGTCCAGAGATTGGCGTGGCCGAGAATTGTGTTGAACCTCACTTTCGCTGCCCCTCGATTGAGGAAGTGTTTGCCAACAAACGGCAGAGCGCCGTGGCGACCAGCGGAATGAAGATCATTTGCAGCACCGGAGTGACACCGACACGAATGACCGGAATCACCGGCATGGAACTGTATTGCCAGCGTTGCACCGCGTGGACCGCCCAAAGTTCAAAGCTGACGGCCAGCAGCGTGCCGAGCAACACGGGCACAATCCACGTCGCCGGATGCAAGTACGCCGCTCGGTCGTTCGACCACCAGAGATTCTTGTGAATGACCGCAACCGTGAGATAAAGCCGGAGCGTGAAGAGCATGTCGCCCGTCGCGGTGGCGAACAGGCACATCTTAAAGTTGTCCCACAGTGACGCATCTCCAGCCTCGTACAACGGCATCTGGGCATTCTCCCAGATGAGGTGCATCAGGAAGCTGGCACAGAAATAGAGCAGCACCGTGCGAATCGGAGAGTGCGTTTTTCCAAGGGTCATGCCGTTGCTCCCGCTGCTCATGTGCGAGCAATAAGCGCTTACCAATAGCTAGGCGGTGGTTGCAATGGTCAGCTTGGCTGTGGATGGCGTCATTGAACGATCACAATTCCGGTTCCGAAAACAAATCGCTCTGACTGGATTTGGAACGTCGGCGGAACTGCCACTCTTTGACCAGGCAGTAGCAGCACGGGATCACGAACAGGGTGATGAGGGCGACGGACATGCCGCCGACGCTGGGGATGGCCATCGGTTGCATCACGTCGGAGCCGCGGCCGGGATGGAGAAAGATCGGGGCTAAGCCGAGGATCGTTGTGACGGACGTCATCAAGCAGGGGCGGATGCGTTTCAGGCCGGCTTCGACGACGAGGTTGCGGACGTCGTCGACACTCTGCGGCGGTTTCTCGCGGAAGAGGTCTTCGAGGTAGGTCAGCATTACGACGCTATCGTCATCGGAGACGCCGATCAGAGCGATGAAGCCGACCCACACGGCGACGCTCAGGTTTGCGCCGAAGAAAAAGAGACCGATGAAGCCGCCGGAGACTGAGACCACGATGTCGATGAAGACCAGAAACACCAGCCACCATTTCCCGAAGCTGAAGTACAAAGAGAAGACCATCGCCAGCAGCACCAGCGGCACGAGCAGCGACAGCCGGTCCATCGCGCGGCGTTGGTTCTCGAATTGACCGGACCACGTCCAGTAGTAGCCGGGCGGCACGATCAGACTCGCTTCGGCGTGCTTGCCGGCGGCGACGAGTTCGTCGCTTTGTTTGCGTTCGGATTGCAGCAGGCGCTCGGCATCTTCGACGACGCTGATTTCGTCGCGGTCGCGGGTGTTGAGCGTCACATAGCCGACGAGCAAACCGTTCTCGCTTTTAATTTCTTGCGGGCCGATGCTGAATGTGAGCTTGGCGACTTGCGCGATCGGAATGTGAGCGCCGGTCGATGTCGGGACAAGGATGTGTTCCAAATCGTCAAAGCGTTCGCGCAGCTCGCGCGGGTAGCGGACACGGATGGGATAGCGTTCGCGGCCTTCGACGGTGGTCGTCAGTCGTTCGCCGCCGATTGCGATTTCGATGACATCTTGAATGTCGCGGATGCTGACTCCGTAGCGTGCGGCGGCTTCGCGGTCGATTTCGTATTCGAGGTACGGCTTGCCGACGAGTCGGTCGGCAACGACGTCCACCGCGCCGGGCACTTTCTTGAGAAGCTGCTCCATTTGCAGGCAAACTCGTTCGATCTCTTTCAGGTCCGAGCCGTAAACCTTGACGCCCATCATCGCGCGGAAGCCAGTTTGCAGCATGACCAGTCGCGTTTGGATCGGCTGTAACCACGTCGGCAGCACGCCGGGGATCGCGGCTTTCTGGTTCAGCTCTTCGAGGATTTCGGCTTTGGTGATGCGACGCTCTTCAGGCCAGACATTGCGCAGAGCGGGGCGGCACCAATTGAGCCACGCTTGCTCGCTGTGCCAGCGCGGTTGCGACAGCGTGCGCCAGTCGTCTTCCGGTATCAGCGTGACGATGGTCTCGATCATGCTGATTGGTGCGGGGTCCAGCGACGACTCGGCGCGGCCGACATTGCCGACGACGTCGCGGACTTCCGGCACCGTGCGGATGGCGAGGTCTTGCTGCTTGATGACCTCTTCCGCGATGGTCAGCGAGGCCGCCGGCAGCACCGACGGCATGTAAAGGAACGAACCTTCGTCGAGCGGCGGCATGAACTCGCGGCCGATACCGGGGAAGGTCTGTTCGAGGCGCTGCCAACCGGTGGTTTTCGTGATGTCGAATCCGGCAACTCGGCACGTCGCCGAGATCGGAATGCCAACGACATCAAAGCCCAGCCACACGCTAAACCCAAAGGCGACGACGCACACCGGGATTGTCAGAGCCGTTCTCTTGTGGGCCAGTACCCAGCGAAGCGTTGGTTGATAGACCTTAAAGATGGCTTGCGAGCCCCGATTCTCTTCAAGCGGAATCAGTCGCTCGCGGCCCATCCGGTAAACCAGTGTGTCGATGAGAAAGCCGACTCCCAGCGCCGCCAGCCAACCGTTCCATGTCGCGCCAAGATTCAGCCCCCCACACGAGCGTGAGTCGCAGGCCGATCATGGCGACGATGCCGGCCAAGCCATCATCACCGTCATCTGCGACGATCAAGCGATGAAGCCGAAGTCGAACTTGGTGCGCACGCTGGCGACAAAGTCCAAGTCCTCAAAGGTTTGTCCTCCGGCGACACCGTCATCACCGCTGGCGGCTATGGTCTGCCAGAAGGCTGCCCCGTGAAGATCGTCTCCAACCTCGCAACGGCGAACACTCCCGGTCTGTAAAATCGAGGCCATTCGAGGCGAACAGAAGTGCCCCTGTTGGCGATGCTGCTGATCGACGCCGTGCCGGAATGCAATTCGAGAATCGTTTTGACAATCGCAAGTCCGAGGCCCGCGCCGTGGGGAGACGTGCGGGCGGCGGCGGCTCGGTAGAGGCGGTCGAAAACGTGCGGGAGATGTTCGGGAGCGATGCCGCAGCCCGTGTCGATGACTTCGATCACGATGCGGCCGGGATGTGAGGTCGCTCGCACGGCAATCTGTCCGCCGCGCGGCGTGTGAGTGAGCGCGTTGGTCAGCAGATTGCCGAGCGCGCGTTGGAAGAGTGCGCGGTCGGCTCGCAGCGTCAGGACTGGTGGCGATTCGACGACGAGCGTGACGCCAGCTTCCTCGGCTGCGGCTTCGTAGAACGCGCGGAGTGTTTCCAGTTCGTCGGGCAGGTGGAGGTCGTCGAGCTTCAGTAACGTTTGCGGCTGTTCGGCGCGCGCGAGGAACAGCAAGCTCTCGACCATTTGCGTCAGGCGGCCGCATTCCTCCAGGCATGAGCCGAGCACGTCGCGATACTCGGCGTCAGAGCGCTGGCGGCTGAGCGTGACTTCAATCTCACCGCGCAGGTTGTGGATCGGCGTGCGCAGTTCGTGAGCGATGTCGCCGGAGAACTGAGAGAGTCGCGCAAACGAATCCTCCAGCCGGTCGAGCATTCCGTTGAAGGTCGTTGCCAACTCAGCCAATTCGCGAGCGAGCGGCTCGGCGTTCAATCGCTGGTCCAGCGTGGAAGCACTGATGGCTCGCGCGGTCGCGGAGATTTCGCGGAGCGGACGGAGTTCGCGCCACGCGATCAGCAAGCCGCCGGCGACACACACCAGCAACGCGACTGCCAGCACAAGCCACAACTGTTGTTGATAGCGCCGCAAAAACGCCTCCTCGTGCGTGCGGTCGAGCGCGATGTCCACGCGCCAGCCGGCTCGCGAGGTGCCTTCATCCGACACGATTCGCGACAGCACGCGCCATTCGCGGCCGTCGGCGGATTCGATTTCGACGGCGGCCGTCGGCGGATTCGAGGATGCCGACGGCAACGCGATCTTCGGGATCGACTCGCTTCCGGGGCTGCCGACAACGATGTGGCTCAAGTCGTCGCTCGCTGCCGCAGTCACGCACACGAGGATCGGCAGACCGCTCGGCGCGGCGGCGGTTTGTGCGAGCCGCGCGCGGAGTTCGTCCAAGTGTTCCGGGCCGCGAGCGAGGTCGCGGCTGACTTCCTGCATTCGATCGGCGAGGAATTGATCGTCCTCGCGGTCGAGGTTTTCGATCAACGCCCAATACGAATATCCCGCGACCGACAACACGACAGCGCACGACATCGCCGCGTACCAGCACGTCAGCCGCAGTGCCAGCGAGCGCCGCAGCCGGCCGTTTGTCGGAGTCTCACGGCCGTTCTTCGAGGACATAGCCCGCTCCT
>JANNDA010000827.1:0-7053 GCA_031387195.1 Planctomyces sp.
TGTCGAAGTGCCCCAAACAGGCATCGGTGACCTGCGTTTCATCCAGCCCCAAATAACGCAATCGAGGCATCAGCGACATCGACTTCACGCCATCATCCGTCACCGGCAAACGGGACAACTTGATCGCTTCCAACTGCGGCAACGACTCCAGCTTCTTCAGCCCGTTATCGGTGATGCTCGTGTCTCCAAGATACAACAACCGCAGGGCAGACATGCTGGCAAGCGACTCCAAGCCGTCGTCGGTGATCCGCGTGTCATTCAATTTCAAAAGCCGGATCTGTTGCGATTTCGCGATGAGTTCCAGACCTCGGTCGGTGAGCCGAGTCCCCGTAAAATCCACGACGCGCAGTTCCAACATCCGAGCCAAATCGGGAAGCCCGTCATCCTTGATCGGGGTTTTATTCAGTCCCAAAAAACAAGACTGAATATCACGGAGCAATGCCAGTATCTTGTCTTCGACGTGCCCGTCACGCGTGAAGTGCTCCGGGAATAAGAACACAAAAGTGCCGCGATCATGCGACACCTCATCTTCGATGTCACGGACATCAGCACCGAGATCGATCAGCGCTTTCACGGCCTTGGCGTGACGTTCGGCAGCAAGATCAACGGGAGTATCACACGCGGACAGAGTCAGCGTCAGCAGCCCAATGAGTGCCTCGCGTCGCTTGATGAGCACGGCGTTCCTTGGTCGTTTGAGCTCGCGCGGTTACTGAGACAGATCCAAATCAATGACTTGCCGACCAGCTTTGACCGTCTTCGTCACGGTGAGTTTTGAACCCAGATATTTTGCAGGGATATCCGGTCGCGAGGGAGCGTCGATGGCGACTTGACACTCACCAACAGCGGCTCCTTTGACGTCTCCCAAGTACTTAAGTTCGTAATGGCCAGCGGCATCAGTCGTCCCGCCCGATGAACTGGCTCGTTTCAATTTATCTGATTTTTCCTTCTCCGACTGAATGGGATGGAACAAGACGGTGACGCTGTCGACAGGCTTACCATTCAACGTCACCGTCCCAGTGACTTGTCCTAAATCTGGTAATTGAGTCTTACTGCCCATCGCCGATGACATCATCACGTAAAGCAGCCAGCAAGCAGCAATTCCACCTATCGCCAGCGGAACCACTTTCTTGAACAGATAGTTCTTCAACTCGGTGTAGTCATACTCTGACTCTTGCGTACCCTCATCAGCAGCTTCGCGCCAAGCTGATTTCTTACCTTTCTTCCCCGTCATGGCCAGCAAATCGCTGGCCATGTTGGACGCCGTCCCCGCAGCATTGGTGCCAGGCGGCCGACGTGCTTGAACGGAAGTAGCCTTCTCCTCGCCATCATCGTCCGGCGTCAGTGTGTGCTTGGAAGTCGCCCCTTTTGATTCATGACGCCGGATCTGAAAGACCTCGTCTTCTGTCTCGTCGTCAGAGGTTGGCGAAGCAGATTGGCGTTTTTCCTTGGTCTTCACAGGAGGTTCGTCGGAAAGCAGCTCGTCCTCGTCGATATCACTCAGGGATTTCTTCGCCGCCGTTTTACTCTTGGACTTTGCTTTGGAATCAAGGCTCGTGTCGTTCGACAAGAAATCATCAACGTCAAAATCGTCTGTGGCTTTAGTGGTCCCTGTTGACGTGATCTGATCTGAATCTGAGTCCGCTGAATCAGCATCGCCCTCCTGAAGCTCAGGGACGGTGAAAGCGGTTTTACACTTAGGGCACTTTCCAGGTTTGCCTGCCAGATCATCTTTGATCTTGAGCACTGAACCACATTGCTCGCATTCAAATCGAATTGCCATTCGCGAGCCCCTTGAAATTTGTCAGCCTGATGTGAACCTTGCGTCGAATGCTCGGCGAGCGTGATTGCCAAGACTACCGATGACATGCCCCCGAAGACGAAAGGCAGCTTTCGTAACAAAATGTTCCGAAAGCTGCCTTAAGGTGGCCGGTGCGCAAGCGACTCTTACGCTAGTTTCCTTCGTAGTCACCTGGATTCTGGCCGTCACCCATGCTGCCGAGGTTTTGGAACGTTAGCAGGTTGAGGTTCTGATTCAAAAAAGTAACACGCCCGTCGGCAAACAGGAAAAACGCTCCCGAATCGTGGTCGCTTCCAGGGCCATCGAAGTGGAGCCCCTTATTGAGCCCTGTGCGATTCACAAATAGCGTGGCAGGTCCGCCCCAAGCCCAACCATCACTCGCAATCAGCAAGGTTCCTGTCGTGAGAAGATTCATCCGTGTTCGCTCATTTTCACCAACCATGATTACCTGACTTTGTCCATCGCTGATATCAGTGAAGCGAGTTTTGCTATTGGGATAAAAGATTCCACGATTCAATGGGGAGGGAGAAAAAAGCTGGGTCATGTCATTCAGCGTTTGGTCAGGCGTAAGCGCATAAGTTCCACGAGTCATCTCGTTAAAGATGTAGGAGTTCCCGCCAGCGCAGCCACTATAGTCATTACCACCTTTGACCCAAGTTGAAACGGGATAATCCAGACGACGGATATAAGTCAGTTTGCCCACGTTCATATCGGCACGACGAGTCGGGCAGTAGAAGGGCTGGATGTCCTGATGGGCCGGAACAAACGTGTTATACGTCGTACTTCCGGGTAGACCGTTGTCTCGCACATTCAGGGAGTAATTATATTGCTTGACGATACTTGAGGAATCAATCTGAGACAGAATGTGCAACATCCAACTCGTGCCATGATATCCCAAAATGGCAGAGTTCATCTGCGTCGCTTCAATCGGGTTTGTCTCTCTTTTCGCGGTTGAAGGCGTGATGTTGTTGAACTGCGTATTGATCGACCCCGGCGGAAGCGTCTTGTGGGTTCCGTGATAGTTATGAAGTGCGAGCCCAATCTGTTTGAGATTGTTTTGGCACTGCGATTTGCGAGCCGCTTCACGAGCCTGTTGCACGGCGGGCAAGAGGATGGCGATCAGGATGGCGATGATAAAAATCACCACCAGTAGCTCGATCAGGGTGAATCCACGACGGTGGTTTCGCTGGGCCATGATGTGGTTCCTTCGTTCGGTCAAAGTGAATAAGAACGGAAAGTTTCAGTCTGTTCGCCGCAGTGCTCAACGCGGGCTCGGCATTCAGTAGGTTCGAGAAAACGGCTAAAAACCTGAGTGCGGAGCGGGGACATGCTAATGGCCACTCTCAAACATCGTCAATCAGGTTTTAACAGTCATACTGGTTGTGCGGCCTTCGCCGCACGTGAAATTGTCACGATCCCCCGACAACCAAACGACTGTCGCCGAGGTGCGGGGAAGTCTATCCCATGATTATGGGGATGCACCGAATCGCGCTGATTGTGAAGTCTCATTCCGTGGAATCCTGGACCGCTTCAGCGAATGATCGTCACGATCAGCAATCGCTTTACGGCAGGCAGAGTCCGCTTTTCAAGTTTGCGATTCCCACCGCGAACCACTCGACAGCCGGACTGCTATTTGACGCTTATTTTTCGGTGGTCCTATAATCCCCTGTCGAGAGGGGTGAAGCCTTTCGGCTCCATTGAACGAATTCTTCCGGAGACTGATCGTGAGCTGGCTAAGAGCGGTCTGTTGGGTCGGTGTTTGGGCGGCTTGTGCCAGTGTCAGCGTGAAGGCGGTTGTTGCCGACGATCCGCTTGATACAAAACCTGTTGCCACCAAGGCTCCCGTTGCTGTTTACCTCACAGTGGGAAGTCCGTTGAGTGACTCGGTTCAGGC
Organism: Planctomyces sp.; assembly: GCA_031387195.1. Lineage (GTDB taxonomy): Bacteria > Planctomycetota > Planctomycetia > Planctomycetales > Planctomycetaceae > SXKJ01. The sequence goes on from JANNDA010000827.1 coordinate 3,693, forward strand.
CAAAGTGCTGAATGCGGCACGCAAGGTTTTGCAGCAGGCCGAACACGAAGGACGCACCGCAATCTTGATTCTGGAAATCGGACCTGGAACCAGCAAATTTGGGCAGGTCCGCGATTTGGCCAAAGAACTGACATCTGCAAAATTCGCAGATTTGAAAACGATCGCATGGATTCCGGAGCCCAAAGATAAGAAGCGAATTGACGGCTATAACGTCATCCTGGCTCTCGCGTGTAAAGAAGTCGTGATGCATCCTGACGCCGAGTTGGGAGACATCGGGCGCGGGAAAGCATTGGAGGCTGAAGAGCAGCAGTTCGTGCTTTCGCTGGTTGATAAACGCCTCAATCCAAAACTGAGCTCGGCACTTGCCACGGGGTTGATGGACCCGCAGAAGATCGTGCTGAAGGTCAAATTGGAAAGCGACGTCGAAGGCCGCAAGGTTTCCGAAAGTCGGGTACTGACTGCGGACGAGCATCGCCGCTTGCTCGACAATAAAGTGGTGGTGCAAGACGTCACGACGATCAAAGAGGCGGGTGTCATCGGACTCTTCACGGGAAGCCGGGCTCGTGCTCTGGACGTTCTGGTGTCGCAAACTGTCGAGATGCGCAGTGACCTCGCCGACCTCTACGGATTTTCTCGCGAGTATCTTCGAGAAAACGCCACTGCTGGTGAAATGCCGCGTGTCATTCGGATCAAGATCGATGACATGATTGAGCCGGTCCTGCAAGGCTTTGTCGAGCGTGAAATTCGACGCGCGAAAAGCGCGAACGTGAACCTCATTCTGTTTGAGATCAACTCCCTGGGTGGCGAGTTGAGCGCGAGCCTGGAGATTGCCCACAAGATTGCTGATCTCGACGGTAAGCGAATTCGGACGGTGGCCTACGTTCCCAAAATTGCATTGAGCGGTGCGGCGATCATTGCGCTCGGCTGCGATGAGATCATTTTGGAAAAGCACGCGAAGATCGGCGATGCGGCACCGATCAGCATTCGGCCGGGGCAGCAGTTCGAGCGTGCTCCCGAAAAAATCCTCAGCTTCTTGAAAGAGGAATTGAAAACTCTGGCGGAGAAGAAGGGGCGGCCTGCTGGATTGTGCCAAGCGATGGCAGACAAAGACCTCGACGTGTTCCAAGTCACACATCGTGATAACGGACGACTCTCTTTCCTGACGGATGAGGAGATTCACGTCGCCAATGGTGAGTGGATCAAAGGCCGTATCGTGCCTGAATGCCAAGGGGAAATGCTGCTCACCGTGGATGGCGAGCGTGCTCACGAGTTGAAACTTGCCGAGGCTCCAGTGGCTGATGAAGACGAACTGCGGCAGAGACTCGGAATTCCCGAAGGTGAAATCCCTCAAGCCGTGGGACGAACATGGGTCGATACGCTCGTGTGGGAACTCAACACGCCCGGCATGACGTTTCTCCTGTTGTTCGCCGGAAGCGCGCTGATCTACATCGAGCTACACACGATGACCTCCTTTTTCGGCATCGCGTCCGCGTTGTGTTTCATGCTCTTTTTCTGGAGCAAGTTCCTCGGCGGAACAGCAGACGTTTTGGAAGTCGTGCTGTTTCTCTTCGGGATCGGCCTGATCCTGATGGAGATCTTCGTCATGCCAGGTTTTGGCATCTTCGGAATCTCAGGTGCGCTCGCGATTTTTGCCGCGTTGATTTTGGCGAGCCAGACATTCGTCTTGCCCACGACGAGTTCCGAACTCGGTCAAATGACTCAATCGCTCGGCACGATGAGCGTCGCGCTGGTGTCCGTCATTGGAGTGGCCATGTTGATCAGCAAGTATTTGCCAGAGATGCCACTCCTCAAGCATTTAATCCTCACGCCTCCCAGCATGGTGGGAGACGCCGATGCTCCTCGACTGCGTCCCGACATCGCCGGGGGAGCAATGGAAACAAGCTTTGAGAGCTTGCTGCATCAAGTGGGTGAAGCGTTCACAACACTTCGTCCTGCGGGTAAAGCTCGATTTGGCGAACAGGTGGTCGATGTGCAAAGTCACGGAGATTTCATCGAAGCCGGCCAAAAGGTCGTCGTCTCCGAGGTCTCCGGAAACAAGGTCGTGGTACGCCGTGCCTGAGGTGTTGCCGATTTCGCGAACGTCCCAAGCCTTAACCTTCGACGGTGAGTGCCTGATTCAGCGGCAGTAATTTTCAGCGGGATCGGCAGGCATTGCCATTTCGACTTCATCGCAAGAACTGATTCGGCTCGAATTCCAGCACATTTCGTGAGTGCTTTCATCACCTTGGGCTATTGGCGAACGTCCCGCCTTAAGAGAAACTGCATCTGGTATGCCGGTTGCTTTTCAGCATCGTCTGGCGAGACCAGAATCCCGCCACATCGCCTGATCGGGGTTGTTGATTCTTTATCTCTGACGTGGTTGTGTCATGTACTTGGACAACTATTCCACCGACGGTTTTTACGACGAGATGTTCGACTCGGACGGGCGTCCGCGTAGGCGGGCTGAGGCATTGGCGAAGCGGTTGGTTGCGTTGTCGGACGGCGAGCTGGTGCGGAGGCAGAAGGCGGCGGATCTGACGTTGCTCAATATGGGGATCACGTTTGCCGTTTACGGGCACATGGCGGGGACCGAAAAAGTTTGGCCGTTTGACATCGTGCCGCGGATCGTCGATGCCAGTGAATGGAACAAGATCGATCGCGGGCTGAAGCAACGCATCCTGGCGTTGAACCTGTTTGTGGCTGACGTGTACGGCCAGCAGCGAATCCTCAAGGAAGGGATTGTTCCGCGCGAGCTGCTCTTCTCGGCACCCTGTTATCTGCCGCAGTGCATGGGACTGAAACCGCCCGGTGGGGTCTGGTGCCATGTCGTCGGGACCGATCTCGTTCGCGATGCGGATGGCGAGCTGTATGTGCTCGAAGACAATCTCCGCTGTCCGTCGGGAGTCTCATACGTCATCGAAAACCGGGAGGTGATGAAGCGGACATTCCCGCAGATCTTCGGCGGGCTGAGGATTCAGCCCGTCGAGGACTATCCGGAGCGGTTGCTCGAAACATTGCAGCATGTCGCGCCGGGCAACGGTCACGCTCCGAAAGCGGTCGTACTGACGCCGGGCATCTACAACTCGGCCTACTTCGAGCACAGCTTTCTCGCACAGCAGATGGGCGTGGAACTGGTCGAGGGTTCCGATCTGGTGGTGTCGGACGGCTATGTCTGCATGCGCACGACCCAGGGTTTGCAGCGGGTCGACGTGATCTACCGCCGCATCGACGACACGTTCCTCGACCCGACCACATTCCGAGCCGATTCGGCGCTGGGCGTTCCCGGCTTGATGGACGTCTATCGCCGAGGTCGCGTCACGCTGGCCAACGCGCCGGGAACGGGTGTGGCCGACGACAAGGC
>JANNDA010000867.1:0-6521 GCA_031387195.1 Planctomyces sp.
GCCCCCACTGACCCCGTGTCAGTGGAGCGATGATTGAACGCTGTGCTGTCACGTGGCTTCAGCTTCCAGTCACCGCTCCACCGACCAGGGTCGGCGGGGGCGTATGAGGAAGTTCACAGCGAGACTTAGCTGTCAATCAGCGCTCCACCGACACGGGGTCGGTGGTGGCGAGTCAGTCATACCTGGAGTCTGTGAGTGTCAGCAAATTTCAAGTGCAGCAGAATAACCAAATCCGCCCACGGTTGTCCGCTTCATTCCTCAACGTCACTGGCTGCTCCTCGCGACCAAGTAGGCCGAAGAAAACCGACTGACGATCTCCGTGCCTCTGTGTTTCAAACTTTCCACGACTGAGTTACGGGCTATTCCGAGACTGTGGGCCGGGCGGAGTCTTCTCGTTCAAGAAGCGGGTGAGCAAACCGTAAAGATGCCGCGTCGTGTTCTTTCGCTCGGAGATGCTGTGGCTGCGGTTGGGATACGCCAGCATCGAGAACTGTTTGTTGTGAGCGATCAGTTCGTTGATCAACGCTTCGGTTCCTTGGTAGTGGCAGTTGTCATCGCCAGTGCCGTGAACGAGGAGCAGATTGCCTTGAAGTTGATTCGCGAACGTGATCGGCGAGCCGAGCCGATATCCGTCGGCGTTGTCACCCGGCAGCCCCATGTAACGCTCTTGGTAAATCGTGTCATAGAGGCGTTCGTTGGGAACGGGAGCGATCGACATCCCGGTGCGATACAGATCCGGATAACGGAACATCGCGTTGAGCGTCATCGAACCGACGCCGCTCCAGCACCAGACAGCAACGCGCTGCGGGTCGAGGTAAGGTCGGTCCTTCAAGATCGCTCGTGTGGCCGCCGCTTGATCGGCCGAGGCGAGGATGCCGACCTGCCGATAAACGATCTTTCGCCAGTCACGACCGCGCGGCGCGGGAGTCCCACGATTATCGACGCTGATGACGACGTATCCCTGTTGCGCGAGCATCATGTGCCAGAGATGCCGCTTCGCTCCCCAGCGATCCAGAACCGTCTGCCCGGCTGGTTCGCCGTAAACGTGGAACAACACCGGATAGCTTTTCGTGGCCTCGAAGTCCGGTGGCTTGATCGCCCACGCATCGAGCAGCACGTCACCCCCGATGTTGACGCGAAAGAATTCGGTTGACGGCAGCTTGAGCTTTGCGAGCCGCTCTTTCATCTCGTTGTTCTCAACGAGAACTCGCAGCGATTTGTGCTCTGGCAGACTGACGAGATCAACGTCCGGCGGAGCCTCAAACGTCGAGTAGGTGTGAATGGCCCACTTCGCATCGGGTGAGATGTTGTAGCTGTGCGTTCCCGGCTGATTGGCCGGAGTCAGCCGCTCGGACTTCGATCCATCGAGCCGCGCTCGGTGTAATGCTCGCTGTGTGGGATTGTCCGGTGACGCGGTGTAGTACGCCCACTCTCCCTTCGAGTCGATCGCTTCAATGCTGAGTACGTCAAACTTGCCCGGTGTGACCAACGTGGCTTTGCCGTCCGCTCGCGCGACGGAATAGGCATGCTGCCAACCGTCTCGCTCGCTCAACCAAACCAGTTTTTTCTGGTCGTCATACAACCGCAGTTTCGCGTTTGAGTTCTCGACCCACGCGGCGTCAGATTCTGTGAGCAGCGTTTGCACGTCTCCGGACTTCGCATTCGCACTCAGCAACCGATTGGTGTTCTGCAAGCGATTGAACTGTTGCAGCACAATCTCGGCCGAGTTCTCAGTCCCCGCCCAATCCATTTGAGCGATGTAGTGCTCGCGCGGATCACCCGGCACGTTGAGCCACCGCGTTTCTCCTCCTGCCGCACTGACCACGCCGATTCGCACTGCCGAGTTTCGCTCACCCACTTTCGGATAGGGAATCACCTGCACTTGTGAGTAAAGATTGTCCGTGTTATTCACGAGATGAAACTCGCGGACCCCTTCCGTATCGACCTGCCAATAGGCGATCGACTGTCCGTCGGGACTCCAACGAAATCCCTGGTGGAGGTGCAGTTCCTCTTCATTGACCCAATCGAACGTCCCATTGATCACGTGGGCCGAACCGTCCGAGGTCAACGCCGTGACCTGCATGTCGCGGAGATCTTGCACGTAAACATTGTTCTCTCGCACAAACGCGACTCGTGAGGCATCGGGCGAGAAGCTCGCAAACATCAACGTCGCTGGCGCGGCGGCTCCACCAAGTTTCTTGAGTTCTCCCGCTGCAATGTCGAGCACCCAGAAATCTCCACGTGTCTTCAAACGCCAGACACGCTTGCCATTCGTGGCGATCAACAGCTTCGATTCATCGTCCGAGAACGAGTATCCCTCGACAGACAACGGCGACTCGTCGCCCGGAGGAACGAAACGATGCGCTGGAACTAGGATTTCCTTCTGCCCTGTCGCCGGATCATTCCAAATCAGATTCCGCCCTGCTTCTTTCCCTGCCGGCTTCTCCAAAGTTGTGTACCCACCACGCCGCTTCATCCATTGCACGACCGGCGCGTCTTCGCCTTTGAACTCGTCTCCGTCAAAGATCCGATCCAAGGTCAACCGTGAGAGATCTTCTTTGCCCTCGTCAGCCAACAACGGGCTGCTGATGACACTCAGCAGCAAGATCACCCATTGAAACCAAGTGACGAGATACTGAGGCCGATCGTTCAATTGTCTGTCTCCGCTGACGGTCAACTTGTGGATGTAACCCGAAGCGTCAGCGAGGGCGAACGCTTCACAGGACAAAGAATTCAGCGCGTTCCGGAGCGTCCGCCCTCGCTCACGCGCCGGGCTACTTGGAGACTCCTCCAAAACAGAAAAAGGGACAGGCCATTCAGCCTGTCCCTCTCAGAACTGTTGCGAATCCTCAAGTCGGAATTAGTCCAAGAGGGTCAAAAACTTATTGACCTTGCTCAACTTGAAATTCTCGTTGATTTCTGGGTCGGCACTCACCTTTTTATCTGCACCAATCACGAGATCTCCACCGTCTGGTCCGGCCCCGCTACCGCTGCCGCCCAGAACGACGTCGAGTCCACCTTGGCCTTTGACCGTGTCATCCCCGCCTTCTCCGGCGAGTGTGTCATTTCCAGCACCACCCAAGATGCTGTCGTTGTCATCACCGCCGAGCAGTACGTCGTTTCCGGCCTGACCATTGATGAAGTCCGCGCCCCCTTCGCCCGTGATGAAGTCATGACCGGCTCCACCAAGAATCACGTCAGCATCAGCGCCACCACCGATGGTGTCGTTGCCAGCGTTGCCGTTGATGGAGTCATTGCCCGCTCCCGCTTTAATCAGGTCGTTGCCGTCCCCGGCATCGATCGTGTCGTTGCCAGCGCCGCCGAGGATGATGTCGTTGCCGCCAGGCTTGCCATTGGCCGCAGTACCGCCCGTCACGGTGTTGTCGCCGTCGCCGGTAATGATGAAGTCATCATCAGCACCGCCATCGATGATGTCGTTGCCGTCACCGCCAGTAATCAGGTCGGCTCCAATATGGCCCTTAATCACATTGGCTCCATTGCCGCCGTTGAGATCATCGGCACCCGAACCGCCCAAAATCGTGTCGTCACCGCCACCGGCAAGAATCACATCGTCGCCATCGTTGCCGTTGAGCACGTTGTCGCCAGTGGAGTCGGTGATCTTGTCGTCGCCGGAACCGCCGCTGATCGTGTCGTTACCGAGGCCACCCGTGAGAATGTCCTCGTTGTTGCCTGCATTGAGTGAGTCACCCACAGTGCCAGCCGTGATTGAGTCGTCTCCGTTGCCCCCAATGAGTGTCGCCGAGATGTCGGTCCCCTGAATCGTGTCGTCCCCATCGCCAGTGTTGACCGAGATACTGCTCAAGAATCCGAACGCCGCTTCGGTGACTCCGGTGAGATCAACATTGTTGAGGAAATTGCCGGAGCAATTCACGGTCAGCGAAGTCACAGTGCTGGCCAACCGAGTGGTCGTGATGGTTCCGTCGATGCTCGACGTGACTTCGACAAAGCCGCTTCCGTCTACGCCAAACGTGATGTTGTCCGCATCGTTCACAGAGACCACGAGTGCGGAACTCGAATTCACCGTCGCCGCCGGAACCACGCGTGTTTCCAACTGCTCCAAACGCGAAGCAACCATCCGTCGCGAACGACGCACAGGATCTGACTTCAACCAACGACGCCAACTGGGGAACAACATGTTTGTGTCTCCAAAGAGGAAAGCTCAAGATCGGCCCGAATCATGCCACCCCGTGTGGCGAACGGAACAGTGATGAGGCTACCCCGCTCTGAGGCTGATTCAATCCTTATTGAGTCGAACTCAAAGTTTTCGAGATTGCTGCCGAGACGGTAACAATTTGACACAATGTGGCAGTTGTAGCGGTCATGCGAGCGGCAGCGATCACGCAACGTTCGAGACGGTTCTCGCAACAGTAACCCAATGCGCTTGTGATTTTTTGCGTGGGATAGGCTTCCAGCCTGTCGATTTCGCCGAAAAAACACGACAGGCTGGAAGCCTATCCCACATAAAATCACAGCCTCTTCGGGTTAGTGTTGGCGAGGCGGCGCGAATATCAGAGTGAACGAACTCATCCTCACGCTCGAACCGAATAGCTGAATCTGGCGATTGGCCTTAACTTGCCGCTCATGCCCGACTCTCTCGACCAGTATCGCCTTGTGCAACAAATCGCCGTGACGATTGATGCCGTTCGGTATCTCGCTACTCGCAGGGATTCCGCTCTGCCGGTGGAAGTGCTGGTCTTCAAGACCAATGACCCGGATCGCTCGCGGCGTTGCCATTGCCGAATCAAGCTGACTCAGATGGTGTATGAACCGTGCGTGCGACCGGTGCTGACTTACGAATCGAAAGCCGAGCCGCCATTTGTCGTGCTGCCGGAAGTTTTCGGTCGCACGTTGCGCGAAGAGTTCGGAACGTGCTTGCCGATTGAATCGCAGCGTGCGATCGGAATCGTGAGCCAGATTGCCACGGCATTGGTGGCCGCACATCGAGTCGGACTCGCTCATGGGTCCATTGCGCCGGAGCACGTCACTATTTCCGAAACCGAGCCGACCAAAACACCGTGTTGCCGAATCTGCTTTGCGACAACACCGCCTCACAACCGCAACGACTTTGCAGACGACGTCCGGCAATTGGGGGATTTGTGGTTCTGGTTGACGGGCGACGATGTTCCTGCAATGCAGGCCGCGTTGCGAGAAAGTATGTGCGCGGCGGAACCATTGGATCGTCCCAAAGCGGACGACTTGTCACGGAGAATGCAGGATTGGCTCGTCTCTGACACGGGTGTCGGCGGAGGCACTTTGATCGTGTCTGCCCCCGAATTGGAAGATCCTCCAGTCGGCGGCGGCACGAACCTCATGTCGGCGGAGGAAGTGGCGGAGTCCATCGCGCGTGAGCAACAAGAACTTTCTCGAATCTCTTCCAGCCGTGGATCAGAGGGCTCACAACCGGCATCGCGTTCCAAGGGGAGGCAATCGCGGCACTCATCTGGCGTGGACCCCTTATTGGACCGCCAGCAACTGGGGCGTTTCAAACTGTTAAAGAAGCTCGGTGAAGGGGGTATGGGTGCGGTTTGGAAAGCGGAAGACCCGTTGGATGGTCGCGTCGTTGCGATCAAAGTGTTGCGGTCGGAACTCGCCAAGAACGAGACTGCGTTGCGGCGATTCCATCGCGAAGCGCGGATGCTGGCCGAAGTCGAAAGTCCGTACATCGCCAACTTGCTGGAGCTGAATGAAGACGACGGGTTGCAATTCATTGTCATGGAGTTCGTCGATGGCCAGGACGTGCTCGCCTGTCTGAAGTCGCGGGGCAAGTTGTCAGAGCGCGACGCCGTGGCGATGGTCGCGGACGTCGCTCGTGCGCTGCGGGAAGCTCACGCGCGCGGCGTCGTGCATCGCGATCTGAAGCCGGAGAACATGCTGCTGGTCGCGAACCCAGACGATGAGCACGCGCCTCCGCGAGTGAAACTCACCGATTTCGGTTTGGCTCGCGAGATTCTGGAGTCGGAGTCGCAGCACGTCACGAGCGCCGGGTCGGTGCTGGGGACTCCGCTCTACATGTCGCCGGAGCAATGTTCTGGAACGGCGGTGGTGGATGCTCGCGCCGACGTCTATTCGCTGGGTGCCACGCTGTTTCATTTGTTGGCCGGACGCCCCCCCTTCGAGGCGAACACGGTGATGGGGATCATCACCAAGCAGGTCAACGAGCCGGCTCCGTTGATCAGGACGCTCGTCGCGGACTTGTCGGAAGCGGTCGAGCAAATCGTGGTCAAGTGCCTCGCGAAAAAGCCCGAGTCCCGCTTCCAACATGCGGGTGAGTTGTTGGACGAACTCGAACGACTGCAGCGCGGTGAGCCGACCAGCATCTTGGCACATCCGGCCTTGCCCCCCGCCGACGCGCGGGATGTCATGTCGTTCGACTTCGTTTGGGAGCTGCGGAACTCGCCGGAAAAACTCTGGCCGCACGTCTCGAACACCGAGCGTCTGAATCGAGCCATCGGCCTGTCGTCCGTGGATTACACCGTCACAGCCAACGAACAGGGGGGGAG
>JANNDA010000891.1:0-1990 GCA_031387195.1 Planctomyces sp.
GGGCCAACTACTTGGGCGACTCCAAGAACGCGAGCAAGTCGCGAAATTCTTGCAGCGTCATTCGCTCGGCCAACTTTTCGGGCATGACCGAAATCTTTTGCGGCGTGCGTGACTCAATGTCGGCAGTCTTGATCTCGATCGTTTGGCCTTCGGCGTTACCGACGATCGTCTTGCCTTCGTTCTCGTGGACGACCATGCCGGTCACGACTTTGCCATCCTTCAACTCGAACGTCCACGAGACGAATTGCGGAGCGATCTCGCGGCTCGGTTCGAGGATCGACTGAATCAATCGTTCGCGAGTCATCGTTCCGGCGACACGCGACAGGTCCGGGCCGATGCGGCCGCCTCGACCATCGACGCGATGGCATTTGGAGCAGCCGGAGCCGTTGGGATGGAAAAAGACTCGCCGTCCCGCCGCCGGATCGGCTTTGTCGTTGCGAGTCATTTGGGCCAACCATTCCTCGCGGTCTTTCGGCTTGGGGTTCGTCATGAGTTTGACCGACTGCGGCAGGTCGAGCTTCGCCTCGGCGAACGCGAGCGAGACTTGATCGGACAATTCGTTGGCGATGCGGCCGTCAGCGAGGAAAATCAGCGAGTTCGCGATCTCCAAGACTCCGTCTCGCAGTTCAGCGTCTTCGGCGATGAGCGGCCGAGCGGCTCGTAGCGCTTCGAGGCGCAGCGAACGGTCGATGCTGTTTTTCAAGAACGTACGCAGCAACTTGCGAGTCGGGCCTCCCACCGGTTCGCTCTTCGCGACAGCGGCCAAACCGACGATCGCTTCGGCTCGTAGCGTGACGTCGCGAGATTGATCGGCGGCGATCTCGCGCAGCATCGACGCGGCGATTTCTGGTTTCGCACCTTGCAGCGTGCGGACGGTTTCGAGCCGCAGCGGTTCGTCGTCCGATTTCAGCAGGCTGGCGAACAACGGCTCATCGAGCGACTTGTCGGTCGGCGACACGAGTCGCAGGGCTTGTGCTCGGACGGCTGGGGAGCGTTGTTCGTCTTTGAGCAGCGGGACGACGTATTGTTCGGCCGGCGTCTTATCAAAATCTTCGGGCTTCTTGCCGTCGAGCATCTCCAGCGCGGCAAGCGTCGCGAGGAACAGCTCGGTCGTCATCCCCTGGCTGTCAAACATCGCGGCGACGCGCGGCTTGAGGTCCGTCAATTTCTCCTCGGCCGCCCACTGCACCGCCAGCCGCCGCACGTCCGGGTCGTGGTCGGCGAGCGCGACTCGCAGCAACCGGTCTTCCCGCGGTGCCTGCTTCCGAGCCGCCAGCAACATCGCCATTCGGGTCTTTGCGGCGGTCCCTTTCACTGCATGAGTCGAGTCAGGAATGAGATACTTCGCGAAGTCGTCTTGCTTGAAAAGTTTGGCAGCAACGTTGACTGCCGTGGCGAAGACAAACGGATCATCGACAGACATTGACAGCCTGATGGACTCCTCGCGCTCGCTCGTCTGAGGCGTGTCAGAAGCGAAGAGTGCCAGCACCGCTGGCGCAAACTCACCAAGATTTTTGCCACCGTGTTCGATGAGGTCAGCAAACGCCTTGTTGAGATCTGTAGACCGGCGAGACCCAATAAACGATGTGGTTGCTGGCGTTGAAGCTGACCAACCAACGACCGGATTGTCGTCATCAACAACGCTGCTTAACCAAATCGCTTCGGCGATGCGCACACGACCGAGTGCCCAAACGGCTTCGAGTTCCTTACGGGTGCGGACTTCTTCCGGTAAGAGGAATGGCTGGTCCGATATGGGGCGGCGAGCCAAAGTTCGCGCGGCAGTGCGGCGGACGTCGCGGCGCGGTGACTTCATCAACTCGGCGAGTTCGCTCGACGGAAGCTGAGCGATCGAAGCGAGGTCGATGACCGGTGTCTTACGAGGTTCCTTCGGCCCAATCCGCCAAATGCGTCCGTGTCCGTGCAGCTTGTAGTCTCGCAGCACCCAATCGGTGCAGAACAACGAACCGTCGGGAGCGGTCGCGAGGCCGAC
>JANNDA010000924.1:0-5030 GCA_031387195.1 Planctomyces sp.
AGTCGGCAGAAACACGCGATCTTTATGGCATGACACTCTTCGGCCAGTCTTGCCTCGCCGCTCGGCGCATGCTCGAAGCCGGGACGAGACTGGTTTCAGTCTTCTGGGACGAGTACGGCCTAGCGGGGGACGCTTGGGACACGCACTACGAACACTTCCCACGCATGATCGATCAACTGTTGCCCGGACTCGACAAGGCTTATGCCGGGTTGATTTTGGATCTCGAACGCCGCGGCCTGCTGGACGACACGCTCGTGGTTTGCCTCAGCGAACACGGTCGCACGCCGAAGATCAACAAGGCGAATTTCGGCGGACGCGATCATTGGTCCCAAGCGTCCCCTGCCAGGCCGTACTCGTCCCAAAAGACTGAAACCAGTCTCGTCCCCGCTTCGAGCATGCGCCGAGCGGCGAGGCAAGACTGGCCGAAGAGTGTCATGCCATAAAGATCGCGTGTTTCTGCCGACTCTTTGCGAACGTCGAGAGCGTCAGCCACTTTCGTCGAACTGACCAACGAAAATGCCATCTCTTGAAACTTGCTGAGCGAAGTTCCGGCAAGCGTTCCCTCCAAATCGCGGCGTTGAATTTCAAATTGCTGCATTAACGAACGACGGCGATTGAGTCGGTCAATCGTCATATCTTTCGGCGAGTCAGTCGCGGCCATCCGGAAGTGTGTGTCGGGAGTACATCCGAGATACGGCTCAAGCCCCGTCCACGAAAAACCGGGACGGGCTTTCGTCAGATTCTTCGTTCCTTCGCCCACGAACTCGGTCCAAATCGGATTGTAGGCCGCTCCCAAGAATGCTCCGTACGGTCCGGCGCGGAACGGCTGGTCGGAACGCTGACTGCTGAAAGGAAACGGCAAAGCCGCGTTCTGAACGAAGTCACCCAAACGACCATTGCGGCGGGCTCGGTCGTGATACTCAACCACAGATCCAAAATAGGGATGATGCCGCGGGTCGTTCGGTTCGAGTTCCGCCGCAACGTCAATCGCTCCGACTCCGGTCATCGCATACGCGACACCGTGAATCGGATTAGGGTGAGACATCGAACGCACGACGGTGGTGCGATCCATGATCTTGGCCATGTTTGGCAAGTATTCGCAGACATCCAAGCCAGGTAGCGAAGAAGGAATCGGATTCATCGTGCCGCGAATTTCGACGGGAGCCTGCGGCTTCATGTCGAATGTTTCGAGCTGGCTCGGCGAGCCGTACAGAAACAGAACGATGCAGCGTTTCGCTTTTCCGAAGGTGGCCGAAAGCGATCCTTGCGGAACCGAACCACTTGCGGCCCGAACGGCCTCTTGAGACAGCAGTTGATCGAGTCCCAAACCCATCGTGCCAAGGCCGCCGACTTGGAGCAGGTCACGGCGGGTCATGCCGTTGCAAAGGCGTTGGGAGTGACTGAGTACACGCAACATATCGGTCTCCTAGAAACATCAAAGTTGAGCGATGCTATCGGTGAAAATCGGCATCAGCAAGCTGAAGCCTGCGGAAGAATTGGGGTTGCGCTGCGAGTTCCCCTAGCATGGTCGGTACGATTTGACTTCAGGCGTGAACTCCACCGCGGGATTGCGGTTCTGGCCGAACTGCTCGACGTGGCGCGAGGATGCTCAGTTTTCAAAAGGAGTTATCGTGTCGGAGTTTGTTCAGAAATCGGTCATGCCCGTTTCAGCAGAAGAATTACTGGCCTGGCACGGGCGATCGGGGGCATTCGAGCGGCTGATGCCTCCTTGGGAAAACATCGAAATCATCCGAGTTGCTCCGTCGTTAACTGACGGTGCGCGAGCGGAGTTGGCCGTTCGGATCGGGCCGTTCCGCAATCGCTGGATTGCCGAACATCACGCTCTTCCGGAGGGGGTTGGATTCAAAGACGTGCAGGTAAGCGGGCCGTTCGCGAAATGGGAGCACACTCACCGCATGACGCCGGTTGACGCTGAAACGAGTTGGTTGAACGACCGTATCCAATATAATGCCCCGCTTGGATGGTTCGGTCACTTGCTCGTCGGTGCATTGATCAAGCGGTCGCTGAATCGGACCTTCGCGTACCGTCATCGAGTCACGCTCGCAGATTTGACCGCTCATCGAGACGCACGGAAACGACAAACACAAAGGAAAGAGACCATGAAAATCTTGGTGACAGGTTCCACAGGTTTGGTGGGCTCGACGGTCGTCGCGTTCCTGACGACAGGCGGTCATCGTGTGTTGCGGCTTGTTCGCGGATCGGCTCGCAACGAAAACGAGGTCGTTTGGGATCCGTCCTCTGGAACGATTGACTCCGCAAAGCTGGAAGGACTTGACGCAGCCGTTCATTTGGCAGGCGAAAACATCGCGACCGGCCGCTGGAATGCGGCGAAAAAGGGGAGAATTCGTGATAGCCGCGTGAAAGGAACACAGCTCTTGAGCGATACTCTCGCCAAGCTGAATCACAAGCCACGAGTCTTGGTCTGTGCTTCTGCGATCGGCTATTACGGCCATCGCGGTGATGACATCATGACCGAAGGCAGTCAGCCTGGAACCAGTTTTCTGTGCGAGGTCTGCCGTGACTGGGAAAAGGCCGCCGAGTCATCCCGGCAAGCGGGAATTCGCGTGGTCAATTTGCGAATCGGCGTCGTACTGACACCTCGTGGCGGAGCGCTCGAAAAGATGCTGCTGCCATTCAAGCTGTGCGCCGGAGGAGTGATCGGTTCTGGGCGGCAATACATGAGCTGGATCGCCATCGATGATGTTGTGGGAGCCATTCATCATGCCCTGACTTGCGATTCGCTATCTGGCCCGGTGAATGCGGTCGCTCCAGAGCCGGTGACAAATCGAACGTTTACAAAGTCGCTCGGAAAAGTCCTGCACCGCCCCACGATCTTTCCGATGCCGGCTTTCGCGGCAAAACTCGCGTTCGGCGAAATGGGAGAGGAACTGCTGCTGGCAAGTACTCGCGTGATTCCGCAGTGTTTGCAGGAAAGTGGCTACCAATTCCGTTGTCCAACACTGGACGGGGCGCTGCGGCATTTGTTGGGAAAATGACCGACTGTTGTGTCAGTGGGCTCTAAAACAGCGCTTGACGCACGATCGACAGCCGGTAGGATGCTCCCCGCTAGTGAGACTGCGTCTCAGGTTCTTGGTTTAACCTACCGGTTGAGCGACCATGCAACATCATTTGGACAACGAAGAAGCCGTTGTTTGCGGCTGTCTTGGCGTGACAAAGGGCGAGATCGAATCAGCGATCGCCGTCGCCGATAACCCGTCCCTGCGTTCTGTGATGCGACTCACTTGCGCAGGAACCGGCTGCACGGCGTGCCATCGAACGATCCGCCAGATGGTTACTGATCAGTGCCCAGCACCAGCATCTTCGCCGACTTGCGTGATCAGGTAGTTTTGAAGACCGAGGCGTTGAATCAAGTCGAGCTGAGTTTCGAGCCAATCCACGTGCTCCTCTGATTCGACCAATATTTTATCTAAGAGGTCGCGACTGCCGGCATCGTTCACCGAAACACACAATGCGATCGCCTCGTTGTATGCGTGAACTCCCTTGGATTCGAGTGTTAAGTCGTATTGAAACTGCTCCGTCACGTCGGTGCCGACTCGAATGACGTCGTACCGAGCAATCTCTGGCACACCTTCCAAGAAAAGAATGCGGTCGATGAGCATTTCCGCGTGCTTCATCTCACCGATCGACTCCTGCATGTGCTTTGCCCCCAAGCGATTGAGGCCCCAGTTTTTGCACATCTTCGCTTGCACGAAATATTGATTGATGGCGGTCAACTCGATTGTGAGCCCTGCGTTCAAGGCGTCGATGACTTTTTGATTTCCCTGCATGATATCCCCTCGTTGATCGTCCCTGGAAAACGTCGCGAGCATGACAATTGTGCGACTAGACGGCGGATTCTAGCCGTCTGAAAGTGTTGGTCCATCAAGCCTCAGCAGGTTCGCCCAAGTTTGAACGAACTGACATGAAGTCACACGACGAGAGCGAGTCTCAATTCGCTGGTTCGGATCGCTGCCGTGACGAGCTACATGTCACGTGGTTCCAGAGCCGCAATGTAAGAGAGATGCCGATAATCGTCGTTGTAGTCCAGTCCATAGCCGACAACGAACCGATCGGGGATCTGGAAACAGTGGTAGTCGGGCTGAATATCGACTTTTGATTTTCCAGTCTTCCAGAGGAGCACTGCCGACCGAATGCGGCGGGGCTCGTAGGCTTGGACCTTTGAGAGAAGTGCTGAAAGCGTCGAGCCCGTGTCGAATATGTCGTCAACCAACAACACCGAGCGACCACGAATATCGGGCAGCAAAGAGTCGTTGATCCGTAGTTCCAGGGGCGAAGTTGTGGCACCTCGATAGCTCGACGCCTGGATCAAGCCGACGCGGTGCGGAAGGTCGATGGACCGAATCAAGTCAGCGAGAAACACGATACTGCCGGTCAAAACTCCTAAGACTGTCACCGGTTCATCACGGAAATCTGCCGCGATTTGCTTGCCAAGTGAGGCAACGGCAAGACGAATTTCCGGTTCTCCGATTAACGCTTGCATCGTGAGTCATCCTGCACTGGCCGATTGAGTCGAAGGCTTCCGAAATCTACAGTGCTCGCTCGGAACGCGACAGAGCCCCGGCTGACCTGAGATCAGGCCAAGCGGTCCAGTGCAAAGTTTGATGAGAATTTTTGGAGGAGACTGGAGTGAGCGGGTGTGTGTTGATTCGCTTTTGCCGAACCTGTGGTTTCGGGGTTCCAGCCGAACAGATTGCGAAGGCGTTGCGTCAGGAACTAGGGATAAGGGTGGAGTGTCAACCGGGTTATTGGGGGTGTTTTCGAGTCGAGTTTGACGGAATCGAGGTCTTCAACCGCTGGAAAACGCGGCGTTGGCTGGGGCGGTTGGGCTTCGGTCGAACACACTCGACTATACTCCACGCGGTCCTGAATGAGATGTTTCCCGAAAGGAGTGTTTTTGGGAGACTCATCGTTGATGAGCAGGAGGCTCGTTGGATCATTCGCAAGGAGGCGGATCATGGCATGGTTGCGGATTAGGTTGATGGAGTCGG
>JANNDA010000929.1:0-5048 GCA_031387195.1 Planctomyces sp.
GGTCGGCACTCGCTGGGGCAAAGCCTGTTGATGGCTCGCCGATTGATCGAAGCGGGAGTTCGCTGCGTCACCGTCGATCATTCCAACTGGGACACGCACAACGACAACTTCAACGTGCTGCGTAAAGAACTCCTTCCGCAACTCGACACTGGGCTTCCCGCGTTACTGCGAGATCTCGCCGTTCGGTCGATGTTGGGTAAGACGCTCGTCGTCGTGATGGGTGAGTTCGGCCGCACACCGCGCGTCAACAACAACGCCGGTCGCGATCACTGGGGGCCGGCGAACTGCATCCTCCTCGCGGGCGGCGGTATTGCTGGGGGAGCCGTTGTTGGTGCCACGAATCCGAAGGGTGAGAAACCCGCCGGTGATCCGCGCAGCCCAGAAGACCTGACGGCCACGATGTGCCACTGCCTCGGCATTGATCCCGACGTCGAGTTCCACACTCCGGAGGGCCGGCCGGTGAAAGCGGTCAACAACGGGAAGGTGATCGGCGAGTTGTTGTCGTAAGCAACACCTTCCCCACTGAGCTTGTCTCAGTGGAAAAGGGCCTTTGCACTAATCGAATCTACATTGAAAAACGGCGTAGTGCAAAAGCCATGAATCCACCGAGGCAAGCTCAGTGGGGTTTGGCCAACTTCCGCCTCCTGGCGTATCGCGTGAAAGAAGCGAGAAACAAGATGTCGGTTCGCAGTTCGGTGATGTTGCTGCTCGGGATTTCGTGGTTCATCAATCCGGCCTCGGTTTGGTCCGAAGCGCCGGGGACGGCGTACATTTTTCCTGCAGGTGGTCAGCGCGGGGCGACGGTCAATGTCCGCATCGGCGGGCATTTTCTATATGAGAAGTCCGAGTTCACTCTAATTGGCCCCGGCGTCGAAGCGAGTTCGCACGTCGAGCGAACCAAGACGCTGTGGCTGGAAGGGCCGGTGATTCCTCAGCCAGCGTCGCAGCAGAAGGAGGATTACCCGAAGGACTACTCGGCCCAAATCAAGATCACGGCCGATGCTCCGTCGGGACTTCGCTTCTGGTATTGCGCGACGTCGCAAGGGATCACACCGGGGATGCGGTTTGTCGTCGGCGACTTGCCGGAAGTGATTGAAGAGGAAATGAACGGAACTCGCGCGGCGACTCCGGTGACGTTGCCGGTGACGATCAACGGCCGCATCTTCCCGCGCGAGGACGTTGATGACTGGTCGTTCGCGGCGAAGAAGGGGCAGGTCATCACCTGCGAAGTCAACGCCGCGCGACTCGGCTCCGGGTTGGATTCGCGGCTGGAAGTACTCGACCCACAGGGGCGAGTGATCGCCGAAAATGCTGACACATTCGGGCTCGATTCGTTCGTCCGTTTCACCGCACCGGAAGACGGCACGTATCTCGTGCGAATTCACGACATTCGGTTCGAGGGTTTGCAGCATTACGTCTATCGCCTGACGATCTCCGCCGGCGCGTGGCTCGACCGCACGTACCCGCTCGGCGGACGCCGGGGAACGACGGTTCCGCTGCAACTCTTCGGAGCGAACTTGCCCAGCGATCGTCTGGATCTCGCCGTTCCTTCGTTAAGCAGCCCTTCCACCATTCCGGGCTTCATGACGGTACCGATGCTGCCTGAAAGCGGTACCGCGAACGTGCGATTTGAAACCGATGATCTTGCGGAATCGCTCGAAGCCGAACCAAACGACGAACTGGCGCAAGCCAACAAAGCTGAATTGCCAAGCGTGCTCAACGGCCGCATCGAACGACCGGGTGATGTCGATCATTGGACGTTCGTCGGCAAGAAGGGGGAAGCGTGGCAGTTCGATCTCCGTGCCAGCCGACTCGGATCGCCACTCGATGGCGTGCTCACGCTGCTCGACGAGAAAGGACAACAGATCGCTACGGCGGATGATTTGGCGAACGGGCAGACGGACGCGGTTCTCGCGACGACCTTGTCGGCGGACGGCAACTACATACTGAAAGTCGAAGACCGCATCAGCTCACGCGGTGCGTCGGACTTTGCTTATCGCATTCGTGTCGTTCGTGCAGCGGACGCGGTTCTGCGGCTAGTCACTCCGCTGGATACCGTTACCCTGCTGCGCGGCGGCGAGTTGCGAGTCAAAGTGCTCGCCGAACGCCCGCAAGGACTCGCGGATGAAATCGAGTTGAACATCGAAGGACTCCCGGAAGGAGTCACCGTGACCGGCAACAAGCTCGGCAAGGGACAAAACCAGGTCGATGTCGTCTTCAAAGCGGTCGATACGGCGAAGGTCGTGACCAGCCGCTTGCGAATCGGCGGCAAATGGAAAGTGGGTGAGACCGAGCACACCGCCGTGACCGCCATTCAACGCCCGCTCGGCGAACCGGAATCGACCGAGTTATTGCTGCGCGTCGGCATCCCAACACCGTTCAAGCTCAAAGGGATTTTTGAAACGAAGTTCGCTCCGCGCGGCAGTGTCTTTGTGAGAAAGTACCGCGTTGAGCGAAACGGTTTCGTGGGACCGCTGACCGTGGAAATGGCTGATCGACAAGCGCGTCACCTGCAAGGAGTCGCCGGCCCGAAGCTGACGATCCCTGCCGATGTGGCGGAGTTTGAATACCCGGTCACGCTCCCGCCGTACATGGAAATCGGTCGCACGAGCCGCACCTGTGTGGCGCTGATCGGCGAGGTTATCGACCCGGACGGCAGCAAGCACATCGTCAGCCACACGTCACAAAATCAAGACGATCAAACCATCGTGCTTGTCGATCCCAATCGACTGAGCTTAGAAACCACGCAACCGACGGTGCGTTTCGTCGCCGGTTCGACCGTCCGCATTCCGATTCGAGTCAGTCGCGGCACCGGGCTCCGTGGGACAGCGCGCGTTGAGGCCACAATCCCCGAACAACTGCGCGGCCTCTCCGCCGATGTCATCGAACTGGCAGACGGACAGTTGGCAGCCGAAGTCGTGCTGAAGTTCGACACGGCCGCTCAAATGCCGCAGTCAGCGATGTCACTTAAACTGCGCGTGTCGATGTTCGATGAACGCGGGCTGCCCGTCGTCGATGAAGCGGACGTACGAATCGTCGATGTGCCGTAAATAGCACAGACGCGGCGGACTTGTAGGACGGGCACTCTTGCCCGTCGCTCGACGGGCAAGAGTGCCCGTTCTACGTTTCATGGAGCGATCGTTCTGACCGCGTGAATCAAGGCGTCCACCGCAGCCCAGTCTGCTGACTGGCGGCTGCGATACGCGAACCGAATCACTCCCGATCGGTCGATCACGAAACTTCCGGGGAGCTGCATTGCGTCACCGCGGATGGCACCGAATCCCTGTTTGAACACCGACTTGATCGCTCGCCCCCACATGGCTGGACCGGCCACCGCCCACAGGCTGCCGCGAGGACATTGATACGCTCGATAGGCCGCCTGCTGCGGATCACCCAAGCAGGCAAAGGGGAGTTTCAGTTGCTGCTTCAGCGTTTGTAACGATTTCGGATCGTCCATCGTGACCAGCACGACGTCGGCACCAGCCGCCTGAATCGCCGGATATTCGTCTCGCAATTCGGCGGCCTGAGTACGGCAGAACGTGCAGCCGGAATGTCGCACAAACACCAACACGATTGGCTGTCGCTGCCACATCGCCGATAAACGAATCGACCGGTCCAACTCATCCGGCAACGTGACATCAATCGCCGCATCACCCACGGACAGCAGAGTTGACTGACTCATGAGGCTTCGTCCTTTCTTGAGGAGTGGGCAGGAAATGAATTCCAGACGGGCTTTAAGTCATGTAACCCAAAGCGTCAGAACAGGACTCGCGTCTGCAAGAACTCCAGAAACTCGCGCAGCCAAACATATCCGAGCGATCGGCGGCCACAGTGAATCCTGGCGATCACGTTCGATCCAGGACGCAGATCGGGGATATCGCTGTGATTCAATGGTACGGTCGCCATTGTCGATAACTCGCCTTCTTGGTCGAGGTCAGTCGCCAGATTCACAGCTCCTAACTTTGCGGAGTAACTGATTCCCGGAGCCATACGAAACAGAAAACGGACTCTGAGTCCCTCTTGCTTTGCCACCTGAGCCGCGAGCACATGCCGAACAAAACGGTCTGGTATTCGGAGTTCGATCTGCCACGGCCCTTGCGTATCGACCACTTGCATCAGCAACTGCCCTTGTCGCACCGGACGCGCATCAAGCGAGCGAATCAAATCCCAGCGAACGACTTGCCCGGCAATCGACGATCGCAAAGTCAGCTCGGCAATTCGCCGATTGACGATCTCCAGTTGCCGATTCAGGCTGTTGATCGCTTGCTTCAGCTCTTCTTCTTCGGCCGTGAGCTGTCCCGCTGATGTGGCCGTTGGACGATCGACACGAGCCGCGCGAACGGACGCGAGTCGCGATGTCGAAGTCGCGATCTCACCACGGATGCGTTGCTCTTCGAGGTCTAATTCCTGATTCCGCAGGACCACGAGGACGTCGTTCTCGGCAACTTGTTTCGCATTACTGACGGCCACTTTCGTGACCAAACCGTCCGCCGGAGCATAGACATGCTGCCGCTGTGCCGGTTGCACTTGGCCGTGAGCTTCCAATTCAAAGTCTGTGGGAATAACAACCAACAGAATGAACAATCCCAAAAGGACTCCCGCAATCGTTCGTGCCCGATGCGAGGTCGCAGTCATTCTCAGTTGTCGAACCCATCCACCAAGTCCTTGCGTTTCCAACGTCGCCGCATTTCCCATTGCCGATGCTGCATGACGACACACTTCGGGAATGCCATCGAACTCAGGAGTCGGAACCTCCGATCCAAATGATTCGAATACCGCGACTGAACTCACCCCAGACCACGAACCAGGCTGCGACCCCAACGGTTCGACTCGCACTCGCCGTGCTCCAGATTCTTGGAGATACCGCCGAGCAATTTGAGTCGCGACGTCATCAGTCACATCGTCAGACGCAGTCGTCCACGGCAACGATTTCTCCGTCACACGGATCTCCGCGACAAGCTGTTCGATCGCGCGGCTCGCGTTGGCCCGGCGATTGATTTCGCTCACGGCCGTTGCGGCTTCCAGTTGAAATTGAGTTCCGCGAAGCA
>JANNDA010001000.1:0-3626 GCA_031387195.1 Planctomyces sp.
CCTTTATCGAGGACTGCCCAACCGCCGGTGATTTGTCGGACTTGAACTCGCCGGCGGATGTAGGTGTGCGGCATGGCGATCGCTTCATAGACCCAGCTTCCACCGTGAATATCTTGCACGATCGCTGACCACGGAATGCCACGCTGTTCGGTGTCACCGGTCAACGTGAGGCTCACGGCCAGTCGATGTCCCGGTCGAAATTGACCGTCGGTGTTTTTCAATTCGTAGTACAGGTCCACGGTCGAAGCGAGCGGCGTTGCGGTCGGCGGTGCCGGAACCGGCGAGGCGGCGACGACGGGTTCCTTCGTGCCGCGCGACAACGAGCTGATCTGTGCGGCGGCCTGTTGATCGACTTCCACCAACTCACCGACATAGACCGGCACTTTCACCCACACCGTATCGCTGTTCATGACCTCGAACAACGGCGTTCCAGCGGCCACAACTTCACCGACAGCGGCATGCTCACTGCGAATGATCCCTTCACGCGGCGTGAGGATCGGCAGCGGCACCAGCGTGCCAGATTCGCGTTCGTCGTCGAGGTTGATCTGATCGACTTGATTCTTGCGTGAGTTCGCCGCCTTCAATTGCTTCTGAGCCAACGAGAGCTGTGCCTTCGCTTCATCGACGGCACGCACGGTCCCCGCCATCTCCTTCAGCAACCGCTCGGCCCGGTCGAGCGCGATCTGCGCCGCTTCGACTTGTACCTGAGCCTGTTCGACTTGCCCCGCCGCATCGATGCGCGCGGTCGCGATCGCGTTGCGAGCTTCCGCGTACCGGACTCGCTCGGTCGGTGTGAGCACCGACCGCTCCGGAGACAACAGCGGCAGCAATTGGAAGACCGGCTGACCGAGCCTCACCGTCGTCCCGACGCGAGGGACTTTCCCTTTTCCCGGCGACTGCAAAGTCCCGCTCAAGGGGGCCGACACGATGATCGACGCGCCCATCGGCAGCGTCACTTCCCCGCCATAGGTTCGCGTTCGATGAATCGTCCGGACTTCAATGCTGCCCGTTTTGATGCCGAGTCGCTCTTCCGCTTTCGGCGACAACTCAATCGTGTTGAGTTGATCTTCTTTCGCCACATTGGCCACCTTGGCCGGCGGTTCCGACTTCGCCGCACTCGCTCCCGCCGCATGTTTTTGACAGCCGGTTGAAACACAGATGAAAAACAGCAACGCAAATAGACGGCTCACGGTTGAGAACGTCACAATCCCCACCGAGCTTGCCTCGGTGAAAACGGGCCTTTGCACTACGACAGTGAGACATTCCGTAGTGCAAAAGCCCAAAAACCACCGAGGCAAGCTCGGTGGGGTTTGTGTCACAGTCTTCCGCGTTCGATCTAACAATCTCGCCCGAACCATATTGCCTCTCCGAGTGACATCGCGGAACAACTTCGCGTATCACGTCGCTGATTATGAGAACGGGCCGCGTTCCTCGCGAGGCACTCCACGCGATTCAGCCGCGAGATCGCAGAGAGGAAGGAATCCTCACCATTCGTCGGAGTGTCATCGCCAACAGCCCGACCACAATCATTGCCGCGAGCCACGGCAATGTGTGCAGGCCGCCAATCACGGTTCCCTCGCCCCAACTGCGAAACGTGCCCAGCGTCGAGGACCATGTCTCATCGAACCGCGTGGCAAACGTCGGCTCTTGTGGCGGGACGTACTCGTAAACTTCGCGCAGGCTCACCGTGATCGAGGACAGTTCGGAGCGGTTCGTTAGGTAGCGGAAGCGGCCTTCCATGCGTTCGATCTCCTCGCGGACGGAGGCGACTTGGCGTTCAAACTCAATCACATCGGCCACGCTGGCGGACTTCGCTTTCATCAGATCAAGCAACCGTTCTTCCAACTTCTTCTTGTTCGCCAGCCGCACTTCGAGATCAACGAACTCTTCCGTCACGTCTTGCCCCGACACTTGGCGGCGTTCTGGAACACCGATGTCGTCAAGCCCTTCCAGGAACTCATGAAAACTCTCGGCCGGGACGCGCGCTTGCCAGCGTCCGCTGCGTTGTTCTCCTTGCTGGCGGCTGAGCGAGATGTCGGTCAGATAGCCGCCGAGTCGCTTCACCAATTCAGGAATCACGCGTTCTGCCTTCGCAAACTCACGAGTTTGCATGGCAACATCCGCATTATAGATGACTCGCCGAGGAACGGCTGAAATCAGTCGATCGTTCCCGAGTGCTGAAGCCGCTTGTTGGCCGCTCGTCGAAGCATCGCGAGCGACACTATTCGCGTCGGCCATTTGCATCGACTTCGACGCCGTCGCGGCAGTCTGTTCCGCGACACCGCAACCCAAGATCGACACCACCGCCGAAAACGTGACGAGCAATAAACACCAACGAACAGACGTGAGACGACGCATGATGGACCTCCCGACGAATTGAGAAACGACGTGTTTCTCAAGAGACAGTCGGAGGTCGCTTTGTTCCCGATTTATTGAAGGACAATTCCAAAACGTAACACAGGCGGCTCGCCTGTGTCGCTTTCAAGGCGAGAAGCGCGAAGTGACCTCACAGGCGAGCCGCCTGGGCGACGTGGAAAACGAAAACAGGCTCCGAAGTCGGAGCCTGTTTCATAAATCGTTGATCGAAGCGTCGCAGATCAATCGTGATTCGTATCGCGGACGGCGACATCTTTGGCGTCCGGGGCCAAGACATAGATTTCGACGCGGCGATTCTTGGCGCGAGTCTTCGGGTCTTTGTTGTCGGCAACACTTTCAAACATCCCCGCACCGGAGGATCGCATACGTCGTTCGTCGAGGCCGTGCTTCTTCAAGGACAACAGGACCGAGTTGGCGCGGTCTGTCGAGAGATGCCAGTTGGTCGGATGTTTGGCTTTCGTGGAAGCCTTCACGATGGGGCGGTCGTCGGTGTGTCCCACGACTTGAACTCGCAATTGCTTGGTCGCACCGTCATTCAGAATATTGGCGATCCCACGCAAAACACCTTCCGCTTGCGACCGGACTTCGTCACTGCCAGGATCGAAGAGCAGATCGGAATCGAGCTTGGCGACACCGGTGTTTTCATCGAATTCGATGCCGGGGAATTGCCCGGCCAATTGTTTGAAGCGAGCATTTGCATCGGCGGACAGTGGGCTTTTCTGTGACGCCAGCTTGGCTAACTGAGCCCGTTCAGCGTTCAGGTTGTCGATGCGTTTGTTGGCGATATCGAGGTTGCCGCGCAGTTGGTCGTTCTGCTGCTGCAACTGGCCCATCATCCGTTTGTATTGCTCGGACTCTTGAGCCATACCCTTGTTCTGGCCATAGAGTTGATTGGCTCGAAACTGGCTTTGCCGTAGCGAGGTGCGCGGGATCATTGGTCCGCAGCAGCCAGTGAGTGGCACGGTGATGACACCGAGAAGACACCACGTAGCGAATTTGTTTCGGAGAAACTGTGACATGAGGAATGGCTCCGTTCGATGACGGCGAGGCGACCGCTTATCGTGGGACGAGTCACACGGGACCGACACAGGGCGATAAGTAGACGCAGGACGCTGAATAGACGAATGGAAATGGTGTGGACGGGAGGAAGTGAGGCAGGAATCGCTGGGGGCCGAGAGTTGGTGTGGGAAGGACTCCCGAAGGGGTGATGCTGAGTCCTCGGCCGGACAAAGCGGCGGGTTTGTAGTGGC
>JANNDA010001058.1:0-5534 GCA_031387195.1 Planctomyces sp.
TCAACGGCCTGGGCGTCGTCGGCTGGGGTGTCGGCGGCATCGAGGCGGAAGCGGTCATGCTCGGTCAGCCGATTTACATGCTCACGCCAGAAGTGGTCGGCTTCAAATTGAGCGGCTCGTTGCGTGAAGGTGTCACCGCAACCGACCTCGTGCTGACCGTGACTCAGATGCTGCGCAAACACGGCGTGGTCGGAAAGTTCGTCGAGTTCTTCGGGCCGGGTCTCGATCATATGTCGCTCGCCGATCGCGCGACGATCGCCAACATGGCTCCCGAATACGGTGCGACGATGGGCTTCTTCCCCGTCGATGACGAGACGCTCAACTATCTGCGTCGCACCGGCCGCACGGACAACGAAGTCGATCTCGTCGAACGGTACTACAAAGAGCAGGGCCTGTTCCGCACCGCCGCGTCGCCGACGCCGCGCTTCAGCAGCACGTTGGAGTTGGACCTCTTGACGGTCGAGCCGTCGCTTGCCGGCCCGAAGCGTCCGCAAGATCGGGTGCTGCTCAAAAACATGCAGTCGCAATGGCAATCCGATCTAAAAAACACCTTCGGCCATTCCGTAGTGCGAGCTTCCAGCTTGCAACTCCAAACCCCAACGTCCCATCAGCCGTCCATCGACGTTTCAAAATCTGCGGAGTTGCAAGCTGGAAGCTTGCACTACGAATTGAAAGACGGCTCGGTCGTCATCGCGGCGATCACGAGCTGCACCAACACCAGCAACCCCAGCGTGATGATCGGAGCGGGTTTGCTCGCTCGCAACGCCGTCGCGAAGGGACTGACCAGCAAGCCGTGGGTGAAGACCAGCCTTGCTCCCGGCAGCCGCGTCGTGACCGACTATCTGGAGAAATCCGGCTTGAACAAGTCGCTCGATGCGCTCGGCTTCAACACCGTCGGTTACGGCTGCACGACCTGCATCGGCAACAGCGGCCCGCTCCCCGAACCGGTCTCGAAGGCGGTCACGGACGGCGATCTCGTCGTGTCGGCGGTCCTGTCCGGCAACCGCAATTTCGAGGGCCGAGTCAACGCGCAAGTGAAGGCGAACTATCTCGCCAGTCCGCCGTTGGTGGTCGCGTATGCGATCGCCGGAACGACCGACATCGACCTCACGACGCAGCCGCTCGGTAAGGGAAGCGAAGGCAGTGATGTTTATCTCAAGGACATCTGGCCGACGCAGGCCGAAGTGCAAGAGACGATCAACTCGTCGATGTCCCCGGAGACATTCATCAAGGAATACTCGCACGCGACCAAAGGCCCGATCGAATGGCAGTCGATCCCGACTTCCACCGGCGACATCTTTGAATGGGACGCGAAGAGCACCTACATTCAAGAGCCGCCGTTCTTCGTCGATATGCCGCTGACCCCCGCACCGATCAAGTCGATCACCGGAGCCCGCTGCCTCGTCAGCGTGGGTGATTCAGTCACGACCGACCACATCAGCCCTGCTGGCTCGATCAAGAAGGATTCTCCGGCCGGCAAATTCCTGATGGACAACGGCGTCGGCGTCGCCGACTTCAACCAATACGGAGCCCGCCGAGGCAACGACCGCGTGATGACTCGCGGCACCTTCGCCAACATCCGCCTGAAGAATCTGCTCGCTCCCGGCACTGAAGGTGGAGTCACCAAATACCTGCCAACCGGCGAGGTCATGCCGATCTACGACGCCTCACTGCAATACAAGCAGACGCACACGCCGCTGGTCGTCCTCGCCGGAGCCGAGTACGGCACTGGCAGCTCCCGCGACTGGGCCGCGAAGGGCACATACCTGCTCGGCATCCGCGCCGTGATCGCGACGTCGTTCGAGCGAATCCACCGCTCAAACCTCGTCGGCATGGGCGTCCTTCCGCTGCAATACCGCGAAGGAGAGTCCCGCGACTTCCTGGAACTCGACGGCACCGAAACCTTCGAGATCGCCCTCAACGACGACCTCAAACCCCGTCAGGCCGTCGAGGTCACCGCCATCAAGCCCAACGGCCAACGAGTCCACTTCGTCACCACCTGCCGCATCGACACCCCCGTCGAGGTCAAGTACTACCGCAACGGCGGCATCCTCCACACAGTGCTGAGGGATTTGGCGAAAGTGTAGCGCAACGATCTGGTGGTTGTTCAGTTGGCCGAACAGATGCCCGGCTTTTTTGAAAAGCCGGGCATCTGAGCGTCAGAGCTTGCTTGAGCTGGATCAACAGCGAGAGGTTCTCAGTCTACTTTGAAGGCTGTGGCCCCGGAGCCATGCGGAGCCAACCTTCGATACGGGTTGGGGCGTAGCCGACAACGAAGGCCACCAGAGACAATGAGCCTGCGAGCCGGGCATATTGACCTGGTGTGCTGTCTTTGAATGGATCGTCCATCGCCACGTACAGACCGGCGACCAAGCAGAGATAGATCACAAAGCCGCGCATTGTTGCCGACAAAGGATTCTCGCAGAGAAAGGCCAATCGTCGCTCGGTGAGTTTTTTGAGTTCATCATCTTCCATCGTGGTGAGCACCGCGTTGCTAACGCAGCCACCCAAGAATCCGGCAACTAGAGTCAGCATCGCCATATTCGTTGGGCTGTAGCAAAACATCGCCACGAAAAAAGCCCAAACTTTTGACCGTCCCTCGTTGGGAAGACCTGCAGAAACTTTCGGCAAACTCTCTGCGGGACTCTTTGGCGAAATCTCTGTTTGAACTTTCGCCGTAGCGTCCGTCGAAGTTCTCGTCGCAGGGTCTGCTGGAGCCTTCGCGACAGCGACGGCCTGGACCGGCACGCTGCTCGTAGAGTCTGCACGCGGGATATTCATCACTTTTTCGTACAAGTCTTTGCCCGCTTCCCCCAACTGCTTCTTCATCGTGTTGGGTGCCAGGACGATGCGATGCTCGATCGACTCCAAGAGCAATCCGGCTGAGTACAGCAGAATCCAGCAAATCAGTGCCGAAACAGTCACCAGGATCTGCTGACGAGGAATGCTCTTCATACGGAATTACCTGAGGTGCTGACGGGGCACCGAACCTATTCTCTGAATACGAACAACCGGGAGTTGTTAGCCACGTTCAGTCATCCGGCAAACCGTTTTTAGCAATTCGCAGCCGGTTGAGCCGGGCTTCAAAACGTCTGAACGAGTTGTGTTTGCCTTTCCGATTGTCCGACCGACAGTTGGCGTGACGGGAAGTCGAAGCGGACTTGAAGCGGTCGGGCACTTTGAACGATTCTCTCCGTCTCAGTTGGTCAGCCAGTTATCGCATTTCACACACTTCAAATCTCGGATCATCATGCCCATTCGCGTTTACAGCACACTGACTCGTCAGAAGGAAGAGTTTCAAACGGTCGAGCCGGGGAAGGTCTCGATGTATCTGTGCGGGCCGACGGTCTACAAGCCAGCTCACATTGGCCACATGGTCGGGCCGGTGATCTTTGACACGATTAAGCGATACCTCGCGTACTCCGGCTATCAGGTGACGTGGGTCGTCAACATCACCGACGTGGATGACAAGCTCATCGTCAAGGCGAGCGAGTTGGGAACGACAATCGAAGCGCTCGCCAAAAAGATGACCGAAGATTATCTCGACAACCTGCGAACGCTCGGCGTCGAGAGCATCGACCACATGCCGTATGCGACGCAGTACATCCAAGAGATGCAGGAGATCATCTCCGGATTGATCGAGAAGGGTTTCGCATACCCGCTCAACGGCGACGTCTACTTTGAATGCACGAAGGATGAAGACTACGGCAAGCTGAGCGGCCGCAATTTGACCGAGATGCTGGCTGGCACGCGCGCAGAAACTCGCGACGGCAAGCACAACCCGGCGGACTTCGCGTTGTGGAAAGGCTCGAAACCCGGCGAACCGGCTTGGGACAGCCCGTGGGGACCGGGCCGGCCCGGTTGGCACATCGAGTGTTCGGCGATGGCTCGCAAGCTGCTCGGCGACACGATCGACATTCACGGTGGCGGCCTGGACCTGATGTTCCCACATCACGAGAACGAACTCGCTCAGTCGGAATCCTGCACCGGCAAGCCGTTCGCTCGGTACTGGCTGCACAACGGCCTGCTGCGGAAGAGCGGAGCGGGCGGCAAGATCGGCGGCGATCACAGCCGGCATGGCGACGCAGCGGCTTCGCAAACGGCAGACATGATGGCCGAGAAGCAGGCCCAAGAAGAACAGAAGCTGGCTGGCTCAAAGGGAGCCGAATCGGTGAAGACGGCCGTCTTCGCAAAATTCGATCCGGAGACCGTTCGCTTCTTCCTGATGGCCACGCACTATCGCAGCCCGGTCGATTTCGGTGACGACCGGCTCGAAGAAACCGAGAAGAGCATTGATGGCTTCTATCGCTTGATCGAGTCGTTCGCTCGCGTGACCAGCCAAGATTTTTATGCACTGCCGATCGGGAAATCTCGCAGCGAATCTGCCGACCTCACCGGCGAGCCAACCCCGTTCTTTGCCGAACTCTTCGCGCTGCGAACGAGATTCCTCGACGCGATGGACGACGACTTCAACACCGGAGCCGCCGTCGGTGCGCTATTCGATCTCCGCAAGACGCTCAACGGCTTCATTACCGAGCACAAGCTGGAAGCCGACGGCAAATCCAACGCAGCAACGGTGGCCGCACTGACTCGCGGCGTGACGTTGTTCAAAGAACTGTCGAACCTCCTCGGCGTTTTCCTCAAACCGATCGCCAAGAAAGCCTCCGGCGGAGCTGACGACGAATTCGTCAACAGCCTCATGCAACTCCTGATCTCGCTGAGAGCGGACGTTCGCAAAGCCAAGCAATTCGAGATCGCTGACAAGATCCGCAAAGGTCTGACCGAGATGAAAGTGACACTCGAAGACCGCCCCGACGGCACGATCTGGCGACGCGACGCCTGAACGCTGTCACGTCTTCGAGCGATCGATGTCGAATTTAGGGACACACGCTGAAATCGTGTGTCCCTATTTTCTTTTCGAGATGCGTCTTGGCTTGGTCTTCGTAATCGAAGCGATCTGGTCTCTGGAGTTGCTTACTTCCGGCAACCATTCTTGAATGTGGACCGAAGGCGTCTCAGCCACAGATTGATGTGCATTCGATTCACCACTATGGATTCATAGCCGATGACAAGCGAACGATTCACGTTGATCCGCGAAATAGGCGAAGGCGGCTTGGGCAAAGTTTGGTTGGCTCGTGACAACGACTTAGCACGTGATGTGGCGATCAAGAAAATCAAGCCGGGCACGGATGCGCGACGTTTGATTCGCGAGGCTCAGATCACCGGACAACTTCAGCATCCGAACATTGTTCCGGTCTACGAAGTGAATCGCGGCGGGCGACCGTTCTAGGCGATGAAATTGGTGCAGGGCGAAACGCTGTCCGAGGCGATTCAGCGGCATCACGCCCAGCGTCGAGCCGGTCAGGCCGATCCGCTGTCGTTGCCGCGTCTGCTCAACGCCTTCGTCAGTCTTTGCGAAGCGTTGGCCCAATGGCACTCACTTTGATGGGTGCGATCATGAGCCGGAACGCGCTAGCGTCCGGTTTGTAGTAGGTTCTGTAACCGAACCGGACGCTAGCGCGTTCCGGCTGATC
>JANNDA010001071.1:0-1923 GCA_031387195.1 Planctomyces sp.
TCGACAAACGTCCTCGTCGCGAGCGCGAGCACTTCATCAGAGCCGTTGCCGACGATGATGTTCTCGGGCGCACAGCCGTGCATCTTCGCCAGCTTCTCGCGGAGAATCTGGGCGGTGGGATTCGGATAAAGCCGCAACCGCTCGTCGACGGCGGCTTTGACGGCCTTCAGCACCTTGGGCGACGGCGGATAGGGATTCTCGTTGGTGTTGAGCTTGATCAAGCCCTTCACCTTCGGCTGCTCGCCTGGAACGTAGGCGTGCAACGCGTGGACGAGTGGACGGATGAGTTTGGACGTGTTGGGCATGGGGTGAAAATGACTCACTGAGGCCAGTCCGATCCGTTTTTGACCGCGGACCAATCAGTGCGAAGAAAATGAACCATGAACTCCGCGACGAATAGCTCCTGTCGCTGTTGCGGAAGGCTCACGCGGACGAGTCTGAAATCCATCGGGACAGCGGCTTGGGCTGCATTGTGGGCAAACCCGAAATCACGGGTCAGACACAGGTCGAAGTTCTGGATCGCAAACGTGAACAGCCTTCCGTTGTCGAGCCCTTGAAGTTTCAGGGTTTGGACCGATTCGCAGGCATGTCCTGTTTCGCGGAGTGCCTCGACAAGTTTTCGGGGCAGGTTTTCGTCGATTAGAATCCTCACGCGACAACTGGCTGAAGTTCGCGGCCAAGCTGGGTCAGCACACCCTTGACCGACTCGAGGCTCAGGCTGGGATAGGCGTCGATAATATCAGGCACCGACATCCCGGCCGCGAGGCATTCGAGGATCAACGCCACCGGAATTCGGGTGCCGGAAACTCGGGGTGCTCCGGCAAGGTGGTCCGGGTCCGCAACGATCCAAACCTGCCCGTAGGCCGTGGGATTCTCCTGAAGAACATCAGCCGACGGCTCCGCCAGAACCGACGCCAGTTCCAGCCGTTGCTCAGGCGTTAGTCCGCCAACGGCAAGTTTGAGGGCAGCGAAGTTCATTGCTCGATAAGAATACTCTTGGCCATTCGTCCGGCAACACCGCGCAGCGTCCTTGGACCATCGGTTCGCCCCGGCTTACTTCCGATGCTCATAACAAAACAAAATCACCTCCACTTGGCCGTTGGTTCCCGCAAAGGAATAGCCCCTCACAACGCCATGGATCCCGCCCCAAGTGTAGTCGAACGAAAAATCCGTCAGGTCGTTTGTGCTGCCGGACATTCCCGTGCCGCGTATGGCTCCTCCAAAGTTTTTGACCGTTCGCTCAACACTGGTCCTATAAGCAGCCACCAATTGACCTGCGGTGCCGGATGAAATTGTCCCCTGGAATCGCCGCTCAGACATTATCCACCCCGAGTCATTGCCTGTCTCCTCGCCGCTTCCGACTATCGAAAGGCCCTGAGAAGAGCCGGCCGTCCTTATGAGGACGTCTGAGCTCAACGCCTTCGGAATCCCTGAACCAACCATCGGAGCGCAGCCGGTCAGCATGACAAGAAGCAGCACTGTGAGAGCCGAGATCGTGCGCATAAAGGGCTTGGAAAGCATCAAAAGGAACTTGAAACCGCTCACTTCCGCACTTCAGCCGAGCGCCCGTGGGCGTCGAGGCCTTCGAGTTCGGCGAACTTCTTCACGGCCTTCAACGCCTTCCTCAGCGCGGGCTTGGTGTATTCGACGATGCTGGTGCGGCGTTGGAACTGGTCGACGGTCAGGCCGGCGAAACTGCGTCCGGCACCGCCGGTCGGCAGCGTGTGGCTCGGACCGGCGACGTAGTCCCCGAGCACGGTCGGAGAATTGTTGCCGATGAAGATGGCTCCGGCTGTGACAATGCGTTCGGAGATTTTCCGCGCCTGCTTCGACATCACTTCGCAGTGCTCGGGCGCGAGCTGGTTGGCGAGGTCGATGGCGGAATCGAGCGACTCGGTCTGGATGAGCCAGCCGTTGTTCTTG
>JANNDA010001108.1:0-3962 GCA_031387195.1 Planctomyces sp.
AATTGAACTCAGCCGCCGAGCAGGTCGGTATCTGGTCTTGGATTCAACAGCGCGAGCGAGTGCTGTTGATTCTCGCGGTCACGTTTCAACTCGGCGTTCTGGGTTCGATGATCGCGCAGAGCGGTTGGACGCATCTCACGGGCGACACCGTTTTGTTTCGAGTGGTCCCGGTCGATCCGCGCGATATGTTTCGCGGCGACTACGTCATCTTGCTGTACGAGTTCAGCAACATCAGCCCGACAGGAACTGATCTTTATGGTGCCGAGATGGCTGGTCGTGAAATCTATGTGACGTTGGTCGCGGACTCGGATGGCCGTCACTGGAGCGCGACCTCGGCCTCTTTTGAGCAGCCAGCATCCGGCCGCTACATGAAAGGAAAAGTGTCCGGGCCGGGAAACATCGAGTTTGGTATCGAGTCGTACTTTGTCCAAGAGGGCAAAGGCAAAGAATACGAAGAGGCTCGCTCCGCGCGGCATCTTTCGGCGGAAGTGGCTTTGACGAAAGATGGTCAGGCCAGCTTGAAGCGGCTCGTCACGGAATGAGCGGCGAAGGAGCCTCTTTTTGCCGACATCTCGTTGACCGGCTCAAGGCAGCGTCGATATCGTCCGATCTCGCATCAGGCGATTCTGATTTGTGAAGCGGGCGGCTCGCCTGCTTTGCACACGCGAGCCGCGTGTGACTACGGGAGACAAATATGCTGACCATCGAACACGTTCGTCCGACTCAAAACTGCCAAGGGATGTCTCGCCGCACGGCAATCAAAGCAGGATTCCTCGGCATCGCCGGTTTGTCGCTCGCCGATTTGTTGCGGCTGCGAGCGAACGGGACCGCAGTGAAGAACGACAAGTCGGTCATCTTGATTTGGCTGGATGGCGGACCGAGTCAGCTTGAAACCTACGATCCGAAGCCGCACGCGCCGTCGGATTATCGAGGTCCGTTCGGGGCGTTGCAGACCAACGTGCCCGGAATGATCGTCTCTGAAACGTTGCCGTTGCACGCGAAGCTCGCTGACAAGATGGCGTTTATTCGCTCGGTTCATCACGACACCGGCGACCACTTTGCCGGAGCACATTGGATGCTCACCGGACGGTTCGGTTCGACGTCGGTCAACTTGCCTCAGAAGTATCCGTCAGTCGGTTCGTTCGTTGCCAAAGTACATGGCCCGAACGTGCCGGGACTGCCTGCTTATGTCGGCCTGCCTGCCGCCGAGAGCGTGTATCTCTTCCCCGGCTATCAAGGAGCCGCGTATCTCGGAGCGGCGTACAACCCGTTCGATGTCGATACCGAATCGAAGTACTTGCACTTCTCGTACAACGTACCGGTCGGACGTCCGAAATGCCTCGACAGCTTCGGCAAGCTGGAACGGAGCCGCGCGGAGACTCGGCAATCGTTGCTCAGCGGGCTAGATCAAATTGAACGCAAAGCGGACCAGTCCGGCTTGATGAAGACGGTTGACCGGCATCAACAAGACGCGCTGGCGATGGTGCTCGGTGGCAAAGCTCGCGAGGCGTTCAATCTCGATCTCGAAGACCCGAAGATGATCGACAAGTACGGCAACAACCCGTGGGGTAAATACACGTTGATGGCTCGCCGCTTGGCCGAGGCGGGTGTCACGTTCTGCACCGTCGATATGCCGCACTGGGACGATCACTCGAACATCGAAAAAGGCCACGGTGGCAAGCTCGAAGCAGTCGATCGCGCCGTCTCCGCACTGATCGACGACCTCGACGTCCGAGGTATCCTCGACCACACGCTCGTCATCGTGATGGGCGAATTTGGCCGCACTCCGAAAATCAACACCGGTCAGCCCGGCATCCCGATCCCCGGTCGAGACCACTGGGGCAACGCCATCAGCGTGATGATGGCCGGCGGCGGCCTCAAAGGTGGAGTCATCGTCGGAGCCACAAATTCAAAAGCCGAATTCCCCATCGAACGCGCTCTCAAGCCCGCCGACATCCTCGCGACGGTCTACCACGTCATGGGGATTGATCCATCAACCTCGTTCAAAGACTTCGCCGGTCGTCCGGTGCCGATTCTCGATGAAGGGGCACCGATTGCGGAGTTGATCTGAACTGTCTCGAATTGGACTTGCGGATGATGGCCGGTCATGGGTGAGCTATTCCAAACAATTCGGCAACTGGTGGCCAATGACCGGTATGTTATTGGGCTTCACGCAACTGAACGATTGGAAGAACGAGAGATCATGGAATGGCAAGCGGTTGCAGGGCTGGACGACGGCAAGCTATTAACCGAACGCCCCAATGCGAGCCCAAATCCGGCCATTGAAGTTCTTGAAACATTGCCTGATGGCACAGAGTTCAAAGCCGTTTGGTCATTTCTTCGAGTCAGTCAAGTCGCCAAACTGGTGACTGTTCATTATTTCGATGATTGAGGTAGAGCTATGCAGATTCCCGGCAAGCGAGTTCCGCTCACCCGATTAGTACGAGGTGGTCGCTTCATCGTTGCGGTCAATATCGAAGGTGTGATTCCGCCTGACGATCCAACAGAGCCGTGCCTCGAGGCCGAGACCGTCAATCTTCTTAGAGACGTTGCTCGACATGCGGAGCAAGGCGATCGTTGCTGGCTAGCACAACACGGGCAGGTTTACGAACTCTCCGAGTCCGTAGCCATGAGTTGAATTTCGTAGCGAGAAGCCTAATTCCTAGAGTCTCCTCGCCAGAGCAAGCGGCCCTCCCAAGTATTTCGAGTTCACTCACGACAACACGAATTGAACCATGCCCACACTCAAACCCAAGCTGAAACGCAGTTCGCCGAAGACGAAAACTGTGAAGAAGAAGAAGACGCCGACCAAGACGAAGCGTGCGGTCTCGAAGGTACGCGAAGCGATCTCTGAGGATCATCTCGAACAGTTGCAGTTGTTGGAATCATTAGACCTGCCAGATACGGATGGTGTCCCCTTGGAAAGCTCATGGCATCGCGCGTGTATCAACCTGTTGATTGAATCCGTTAAGTCTCACTTCCACCGACGCTCGGACTACTGCGTCGGGGGCAACATGTGCTTGTATTACAGCATCGAACAGGTCAAGAACCAGGACTTCCTTGGCCCGGACTTTTTCTTCGTGCATGGCGAATCGCAAACAGCGAATCGCGATCGCTGGGCCGTTTGGGAGCAAGGGGGGCGGTATCCCGATGTCATCATCGAGCTGCTCTCGCGCAAGACGGCGAAGCGCGATCGAACGGAAAAGAAGGAGATCTATCGCGGCGTCTTCCACACGTCGGAGTATTTCTTGTACGACCCGATCAAGAAAACCTTGGAAGGCTTTCGTCTGGTCCAAAACAAGTACGCCCCCATCGAAGTGGACTCACACGGTCGCATGTGGAGCGAAGAACTCGAACTGTGGGTTGGCAAATGGAACGGTCATTATCAAGACGAGGAAGACGTTTGGCTCCGGTTTTTCGACCACAAAGGTCACGTCGTCCAACTGTCGGCAGAACGCGAGCGAGTTCGTGCTGAGCAGGAGAAGTCCCGCGCTGAACAGGAAAAGACTCGCGCTGAACAGGAGAAGACTCGTGCTGAGCAGGCTGAGTTGCGTGCCAGCCAGGCCGAGGAGGATAACGCGAGGTTGAAGGCACTTTTAGCCAAGAAACAGTCGTAAGAATTGCCTCGATAAATCAGTCGGAGAGTCTCAGATGACAAGCAGCCAACCAGTGCGATCGTTGGAACCAATGTCTCAAGGGTGCAGCCCGTTTGCCGTTTTCAGCCCGATTCGCATTGGCTCACGACGCTGGTTTTTGGAAACGAGCATGGCCGGCCTCGGCGGGTCGTCGTTACCGGCTTTGCTGCGAGCGAATGACGCCACCAACACGGCCGGACAAACGGCCGATCGCAAGTCCGTGATCTTGATTTGGCTTTCTGGTGGGCCGAGTCATTTGGATATGTGGGATCCGAAGCCGGATGCGCCGCGCGAGATTCGGGGGCCGTTCTCGTCCATTGAGTCGTG
>JANNDA010001112.1:0-2037 GCA_031387195.1 Planctomyces sp.
CGTGCGACTCTTTCATTCGCGACTCTCCCCCGGCTTACGCCGGCGCACCCTGACACCTTTTCCTCCATCCAGTTACCTCGGCCTTAAGGAATGCGGGTTGTCGGACAACCGCCAAGTCGAACCAGGAAACACAGCTTACCGTTGTGGCGAGCGGTGTTCGCAGTACAAGAAACTTGAGTATGCCGTTGATCTCAAAATGTCGGCCTCACCTGCATGTTCTTGTGGCTGAGCCCCAGCTTATGCAAAGCTAGGCCATCATAGTTGCACTCATCTCGATGAATTGGTTTCTGAACTCATTTTCCTCCGGCGTCTCCGACCGACAACAACCGCGTTGGCCCTTGAGTCGATTGAGGCGGCGTTGGGGAGTGTGATCGTGAGTCGCTGCCGAGCGTCACGGCGAATCAAAACGACTTGAGCGGCGTGACCGTCAATGTAGCTGAAGGAAAAACAAAGGGGACAGCGACTGTCTTGAAAGTCAAACGGTTGCGGGTTGAATTTT
This sequence comes from Planctomyces sp., assembly GCA_031387195.1. Lineage (GTDB taxonomy): Bacteria > Planctomycetota > Planctomycetia > Planctomycetales > Planctomycetaceae > SXKJ01. The sequence continues at coordinate 500 of JANNDA010001112.1, forward strand.
CCAAGATTGTTTGTTGAGAATGTTTCGCTCGACATTGATGTCGGTCGCGTCAGCGACGACCGGCCGCGCTGATGTGAAGAAGACCATCCTGAGCTCGATTCAGTTTCCCGGATTTATGAGATTCCGTTGCCCCCACGAAATCGGGATCGTCGGCGGGACTCGATGGAAATCTTTGCGGACATCCTTCGGACGCGGTTGCCAGTAATTCACGTAGCGGCCGAGTTGCTTCACTGCTTCAAGGTAAGCTCGTTCCCCTTTTTCTTTCGAGCCGAGTTCCGCATCGCCGAGGACTCCGGTATCAGAGTAGCTGCTGGTCCACGAGACCACCGTCGCGGCACCGGCTCCGAAGAGATCGACCCAGTTGAACGGGTTGTCTTCGTTATTGAAGCTGATCGAGCCGCTCTTGATCTTGTCTTTGCGGACGTCGTCTTCGGCGAGATAGAGATACAACGACGTCTCCAATTCGCAGGCGTGCGAACAGCCGCCGGGGAATTTGCTTTCTCGCCATGAAGGCATGAAAGCCTTATCGACAGCGAGCAGATTCCACCACGCAATCACGACGCATTCAGCATCCGTTTCGAGGTTCGTGCGACGCGCGGCGAGGTCGAGGTTCGGCATGTTTGAGCCGTGGCCGTTGAGCAGGATGATCTTCTTGAACCCGTGATACGCGAGCGACCGCGTCACGTCGAGCACCTGTTCGATGAACGTGGTGTAGTTCGTGTTGATGGTTCCGGGAAAATCCATCACGTGCCCGGTGTAGCCATACGAGAGATGTGGCAACACGAGGATCTTGTCTCGCATTTGCTGACCGGTGCCGTGAGCGATCCCGCCGGGACAAACGAGATCCACGTCCAACGGCAAGTGTGGCCCATGCTGTTCGACAGCGCCGCAGGGGATGATGCAAACTTTCTGCATCTCGACCGCATCATTGATTTCCGGCCAAGTCAATTTTTCATAACGCCATTCAGTCGCGGCACGGCTCGTCATCTAGAAGTCTCCTTGGAAAATTAAAAGGGAAGCGATTGGCCGAGGTTGGCTTCTTGGGCCAGTTGCAACACCTTGGCTCCGAGGGCGACGTCTTCGATGGCTAAGCCGACGGACTTAAAAAGCGTGATGTTTTCGGCAAGCGCTCGGCCAGTTTGATGGCCAGAGACAATGCCGGAGAGTTCTTGCATCAGCGACCAGTCAGTGACTCCCGCTTCGATGGCGGGGACGAAGTCGCCGGCTTCCAGCCGACATTGTACGAGACTGTCGCAGACGATGCGGTCAGCTCGTTGGATGGTCGTGACATCGACCTCGGCCTTGGAAAGAAAGTTCGAGCCGATGACGTTGAGATGCGTTCCCTCGTCGAGAACTCGGCCATCAAAGAGCGGCGTCTTGCTGCTGGTCGCACAAATCACGATGTCCTTTTCAGCGGCGGCATCGTCCGGAGCGTGCGCTGGAACAACACGCGTCGCACAGAACTCGGACATCTCGGCGGCAAACGCTTCACGTCGTGCGGCATCTCGGCAGTAAACCTCGACACGCTCAATCCGACG
>JANNDA010001123.1:0-8385 GCA_031387195.1 Planctomyces sp.
CCGCCCACACTAGCCCGACGCGCCAGCGAGGGAGTGAGTCACTCGCAACTCAATAGCGCGGCCAAGCCGCAAATAGGTAGCCGTCATCGCTCCGCGTGACGAGCCGGTCGCTTCACAACGCGTTGGCGAGCAATCGGCTCGTCACGCGGAGCGATGACGGCTACCTATTTGCGGCTTGGCCGCGCTATCGAGTTGCGAGTGACTCACTCCCTCGCTGGCGCGTCGGGCTAGTGTGGGCGGCTATTGCCAGTGATTTTTGCTATGCCGGCAAAGCGAGTCGAAGACTGGTTTCGGTCGTCCGGTTTGATCGAACAGACCCGCATGGGGAAATTCGTGAGGATCAGCGTCACTCAGATGCGTCCAGAAAATTCCGGTCACCGCTTGTTTGGCGACCAACAACGGCAGATAGGTGTCGATCCACTCGGCTTGAGCCGCTTCGCTCCAAGGTGTCTTCCAACTGTCGTTATCGACTTCGAGTGAACCGCTCGCATTCGGATCAATTGCGGCTGAGGACGGAAACGCCAACGTCACGTGAATCGGAACCTCCAGCGCGCTCCAGACATCAATCATCCGCGAGAAGTCGAGCACATCGCGCGAGGCCGAGCCGCGTTCTCGATATCCGACCGCGATCTCCAGATTCACGCCGCTCAGTCCAACACCGCAACGCAGTAAGGCATCGACGAATTGGACCGGAGACAAACGGTGCTGCCCGTTCGATTGATAGGTGCCCCACGGTTGCTCGATGCGAATTAAGAATTGGGATTCTTCGTCAACCCGCCGCGCGACCTCCAGTGTGCGAGCAACAAGCGTCAGGCAATTTTCCTCGGTGAGCTTGAACGCTCCTCCGGTGTTCACGCGCGAAGAAACTTCCCACAAACGAATTTTTCCGGAGTAGCGTGAGACCGCTGTCTCCACAAAATCACACAGAAAGCTTTGCAGGTTGAAGAAGTCATGAGACCATTGTTCCAGCCATTTGGGCAATCCATTCGGCGACAAATCGAGCAACGGTCCGGCACGCATCACCAGTTTATTTTGCTGGCACCACTCGATCTGCTTATCGAGCCAGTCCCACTGATATTCCCCTTCGGCTTGTTCGATGTAACGCCACTCGATCGGAATGGCCGCCGCATTGAAGGTGCCCAGCAGCAATGAGTCCCATTCCGGCTTGGGAACGGAGTGAGCCAAGTTGCAACCGAGCGAAACGGGGAGCTGTGTGGCCTTTTTGAGTCGTATCGCCAAACGCTGGTCGGTGTATCCGTTGGTCAGGATCTCGGCGGCCTGGCAAGCTTTGGCAATCGCCTGCGTGGCTAATTCACTGGCCTGAATTGGATCGTTGCGCTGAACGCCGACGGCCTTCGCAAACAGTGTATGAGCCACTTTGCTCACCGCAGGAAAGGCGTCGGGAATTTGCATTCCCAATTGCTCCCAGGCAGAGACTTGATTGCGGACTTGGCAAATCTTTCCACGAGCCAACTCAACGGCCAAGAGATAAGTTCCGTCTTGTTCACGGAGACTGGACGTGGTCACGATCGGTCGCCCAAATCCAGGAACCGGCCAAGCGACATTCAACTTGCCACTGTCAGAAGCGGGACGACGACAGGCGACGGTATTGCCTTCGATCTCCACGCGCGACGGAAAGACTCGACCGTCGAAACCGGTGACGTAAGCATTTTGGACTTCGGGCCAATCCGAAAGGAGGCTTTCGGGATGCACCAGGAATTTCATGACACCCACGCGAATCCTCGCACCAAAAGTCACCGTTGAGAGCGTGTCATGCCGTTGCTCATGCGGCACAGGAGGGGATTAACGCGAGCGAAGTCCAAACGATCCGTCAGCCTTGGGCGGGGCAGTCTATGGGGCCGTTGGTGGTTGTTCAAGCAGCGGTTTCACCACTAGACTCCGCGCTATCTGATTGACTCCTGAGGGCTTGCGATGCGTTCTGCGGTTTTGACAAGTTCGATCCCCGGCCACACGCCTAGACGCGGCAAAGTCCGCGACATGTACGATTTCGGCGACCGCATGTTGATGGTCGCGTCCGATCGGATCAGCGCGTTCGACTGGGTTTTGCCCAGCGGTATTCCGGACAAGGGGCGAGTGCTCACGCAGCTCAGCCGCTTTTGGTTTCAGCACCTTCCCGTGCGGCATCATTTGCTCAGCCAAAACTTGGATGATGTGCCGCTACCTGCGGGGACCGATCGCGAAGCACTCAGCGGACGCAGTTTGGTCGTGCGTAAAACGGAGGTGGTGCCGATTGAATGTGTGGTCCGCGGGTACTTATCGGGATCAGGCTGGAAGGAGTACCGGCAAAGCGGTTCGGTATGCGGCATCCAGCTTCCCTCCGGTTTGCGAGAAAGCGATCTGTTGCCCGAGCCGATTTTCACTCCCGCGACTAAGGCTGAAAGCGGACACGACATCAACATTTCATTTGAGGAGATGTGTCGCCTCATCGGTGAAGAGACGTCGCAGAAGCTGCGTCAATTAAGCATTGACGTCTACTTGCGAGGTGCTGAGATCGCTCGAACGAAAGGGATTTTGATCGCCGACACTAAGTTTGAATTTGGACGACTGGACGGCGAGCTCTGGCTGATTGACGAGGTCATGACTCCAGATAGCTCTCGGTTTTGGCCGGCAAATCAATATGCACCGGGCCAAGGGCAGCCTTCGTATGACAAGCAGTTCGTGCGTGACTGGCTCGAACTGTCCGGCTGGGACAAAAACAGCACCCCACCGGAATTGCCGGCCGAGGTGATCGATCGCACGCGATCAAAATACATCGAAGCGTTTGAGCGTTTGACTGGCGAGAAGTTTGTTTGGAGATAGAGCCTGAAGTTATTGTTTGCCAGCAAATGCCAAAGTGAACAATAATGCCGCCCTTCAAAAGCCAATGATTCAACCAACTCAACGACGATTCGTGAATTCGGTCACGAGGAGGCCACACAGTGTCCGACGAAAAATCTAACGACGACGATGAAATGGCTGCGACATTTGTTAGTGCTGAACCAAAGGCGGAAGCCCCCAAAAAGAAGTTGGTTTTGGGCGACTTCGAGGTCGAGAAGAAGCTCGGCCAAGGTGGCATGGGGGAGGTATTCCTCGCGCGGCAGCTCAGTCTCGATCGACCAGTTGCCTTAAAGTTGCTCTCCAAAGAAATGGCCAAGAAGCCTGGCTTCGTCGAACGCTTTATCCGCGAAGCCAAGTCGATGGCGAAGCTCGATCATCCCAACGCGGTGAAGGCTTACGCGGCTGATTCCACCAACGGTCAGCATTATGTGGCGATCGAATTCATCGACGGCCCCAGTATGCAAAAGTGGATGGACGAGCTCGGTAAGCTGCCCATCGGCGACGCCATTCACATCGTCTTGCGCTGTGCCGATGCGCTCAAAGTCGCTCATGATCTCAACATGATCCATCGCGACATTAAGCCGGACAACATCCTCGTGACGAAAAAGGGGATCGTGAAAGTGGCGGACTTCGGTCTCGCCAAAGTGATCGATGACGAAGACATGTCGATGACGCAAAGCGGCACGGGACTCGGAACGCCGCTCTACATGGCTCCGGAACAAGCTCGCGATGCGAAGAGCGCTGACCGCCGCACCGACATCTATGCGCTGGGCATCACACTGTATTACTTCGTGACCGGTCGTCTGCCGTTCGGCGGCGATACCGTCGTGAAGCTGATCATGGCCAAGGAAGCGGGCAAATATGACAACGCGCGTAAGCACAACCGCGAAGTTTCTGAGAAGCTCGACATGATCATCGACAAGATGATTCAGAAGGACAAAAACCATCGTTACTCCAACTGCGAAGAGTTGATTCGCGATCTGGATAATTTGGGCCTTGAACATCAATCGTTGAGCTTCGTCACCGGTAGCGAAGGCATGGCGGCGAAACGCACCGTCACCGCTGGTGCTAGTGGCGGAAAACCCAAAATAAAACTTCCGTCGGTGGCGATGAGTTCCGCCGATATCGCGATGGAGGCGACCGAAAAGCTGGCGGCGAAAGACTCGGCGTCTTGGTACGTCAAACACACGAACGCCAAGGGCCAGCAAGTCATGAGCAAGATGCAGGCGGCTCAGATTCAGCAGATGCTCAAGGCGGAATTGATCGATCTGAAGGCGACGGCGAAGCGAGGCGAAAAAGGGGATTTCGCTCCCATCGGCTCGTACCCGGAATTTGAAAGCTACATCAAAAAACGGGTCACGAAGGAGTCGGCTCAGAAGCGTGCCGGCAACATGAAAGAGATGTACGCGCAGATTGAGAAAGAACAAAAACGCCGCAAGATCTTTCGCTGGTTTCGCGAAAAGATCGAAGGAGCACTGGGCGGAATCGGGTTCATCATTTACATCGCGGTGATCTGCGCGGTGATCTACGCGATGTATCTGGCGTTCCCCTTTGTCATGAAGTTTGCGGCGATGCAAATGGGATTGGACAAGGTCGGCGAAACCTCAAAGGCGCGAGAAAATCCGGGGGCGATTCCGCCAAAGACGGACACACCCAATCCCTAATTTCGATTTGCACGGCAATGATCTCGGTGGGATTCTCGGACTGACCGGGACGGCATGAGACGCGATCCGCCTGATGGCCGATCCTTCCACAGTTCTCGCGTTCGATGGAACTGCTACGTCGGCAATTCTTGCCGCTTGCGATTTAGCAGCGTGTTCGGGGCGAAGCCGCAAAAGTAACCCGAAGCGTTAGCGAGGGCGGGCGCTTCAGGAGGCTCTGAATTGGAGCCCTCACCCTCGCTAACGCTTCGGGTTACTTTTAGTGAACACCGCCTGCACTACGTTTTCAATCGAATGCTTGGGTGGAGAATGTCATGGTCTCTCAATTTCGACGGCGGAGTTACTGGGTCGCTCTGTTGAGCCTGTTGGCACTGTTGTCGCCAGAGATCGGTCGATCGCTCGCCGGTGAGATCGTGATGAAATCGGGGTTCCGGATTCCGCAGGGGATCGTCAAGAAGTATCCGACCATCACCTTGGACATTCCGCTGCAAGCGGGCAAAGACGAAGACGCGATTCTGATCTATTCGTTCTGGATGCTGGACGACGGCATGCGACGCTATTGGGTCGGAAGTCCGCAACTCAAGGAACCACCGAACCAAGACGTCTTGCTGTCGCAGTTCGAGAAATTCGACATCAAGCCCAAACGGCAAGGGGGCCCATTCGCGGTTGAGTCCGTTGGTCCGTACTTATCGGTGAGCCCTTTCAACAACAGTGGTCATCGCGAAGTGATCATCATTGGTCTCAACAAGAAGCCAACCCCGCTCATTCAGGGCCTCACGCAATTGCGACCGCAGTCCTGCACGGTGACGGGATTGAATCACGAGTGGGAATTCAGCATCGCGACCTCTTCATTGAAGCGAGATGAATTGACCGGCGCGCTGAGCCGTTGGACGACGTCAGAGAAGAAGGAAGACCGCTTCGCGGTTGTCCGATTCTTGCAACAAGCCGGGATGTATGAACTCGCGTTGGAAGAATGCGGACGTGTTGCGAACGATCGGCCTGACCTAAAGCAGGACTGTGATCAGTTCGCTCTCGAAGCGCGGCAGTTGCTCGCGAGACGGCTGCTTCAAGAGTTGAAGCATCGTCGAGCGGCGGGCCAGTATCGTCTGGCAATGGCCGCTCTCGAGTCCTTTCCAGCGAAGGACCTCGGTGCCGACATTCTCCGCGAACTGCGGCAGTTTCAGAATGAGTTCACCGAGGCTCAAGAAAAAATCGAGCGTGTGAAACATCTGCTGGGCGAGTTGCAATCGGAACTCAGCAAAGAGGAGCTCGCTCAGGCTGCTCCGTTACGCGACGAGGTGATCCAGCAGATCGACTTCGAGACGTTGCCACGCTTGGAACCATTCCTCAAGCTGGAGAAAGACGCAACGCTGTCGGCGGCCCAGAAGCTGGCGTTGGCCTATTCCGGTTGGGTGGCGGGAGACGCGAACGCAACGACCGATTTTTCCAACGCCGTGAGTCGGTGGCAGGCACGGTTCCACGTCTTGCAGTACTTGCGAGCGGTTCATCCGGCTCAGCGACAACAGACGCTGGCCGATCTGATCGCGACCGAAGGGGTCGGCCCGAAGACGGTCGAGCAACTCATTCCGCAATTGCCTCCAACTGTGGAAACCCCTGGCTTGGAACCGGGCAAAGTTCTGAAACTGTCGATCAACGAGCCGGGCCGGACTCGCGAAGAGGATGCAGACGATCCGGCGACGTTCAAGTATTCGGTGCTGGTGCCGCAGGAGTTCAATCCGCATCACACGTATCCGTTGATCGTGGCGATGCACGAAGGGGGTTTGTCACCGGAAAGCGTGCTGAAGTGGTGGGGCGGTGATGAAGGCTCGCCGCTGCAATCGCAGCGGCACGGCTACATCGTGATCGCTCCGGAATATCTCCCTCCGAAATTCGGCGACCCGTTACCCGCTCCCACCGAGTCGATCGTTTGGGAATGCCTCCGCGATGCCCGTCGCCGATTCTCGATCGACTCGGATCGCATCTTCCTCACGGGACACGGTCGTGGTGCCGAAGCGGCCTTTGATGTCGCATTGTCACACCCCGATCTTTTTGCGGGAGTCATGCCGATCTCTGGCGGCATTGAGCGCGATAGCAAATTGCTGCGACAGAATGCACGCGATCAATCCTGGTATGTCGTGATGGGCGAATTTGATTTCGGCTTGTTCAACCGAAATGCAAAACCCTTTGAAGAACTGATGCGTCATAAAAGCTGCGATTTGCTGGTGGCTCAATACAAGAGCCGGGGCCACGAATCGTTCTACAGCGAGATTCATCGCTTGTTTGATTGGATGGAGCTGCACCGCCGCCCGGCTGAGCCGAAGGAGTTTAAGTTGAGCAGTCTCCGCACGAGAGACGTCCGCCTGCATTGGGCGCGCTGGTCTGATGCTGGACCCAATGGTTCTCGGATTAGCAGACCCAAGACAATTGCCGTGGCGGCCCCCAAGTCACCCACTCCGATCAAACTTTCGGCCGAGGTGCTCTCTGGTGAATCGGACAACAAGAAAACGATCGTCGTCGAAGGACGTGGCCCGCTCACCTTGTGGCTCAATCCCGCACTGGTCGATTTCGAGAAACGTCTCGTCGTCCGAGTGGGAGGGACTCAAAAATTCAACGACTTCCTGAAACCGGAAATCGAAGCCGTGATGGAAGATTTCCGCCAGCGAGGCGACCGCCAACGGCTGCATTCTGTCCGCTTGCAGATCGACTAAGGACCGGCGTATCAACAACTGTCGCATTGTCGTCTTTCGCTCTGCGAAAGGACGTTCTTTCGCGGAGCGAAAGACGACATTTCTTGCGGCACTCTGACGAACAAGCGGCTTGTGGTTTGACTTTCGGCTCCCAACAATCCGCCCGCCGTGTGCTCTGAACCGAACGGCAAGCTGTGAACTGAAGCGGATTCAAACAGGGAGGAAGCCTTGAAAATGACGCGGCGAATTTGCTGGATGCTGTGTCTGTTGCTGGCTGTGGTCGCTGCTTCAAGTGCCGTTGCGGCTGAGCCTGCGACCGTCGCACCGAGCACGAACTCACATGCTCCAGCCCAGGTCGATTACTGGTCGTTGTTGTTTGTGCTCGCGCTCTCGACGCTCATTGGACTGGGCGTCATCGTCAAAGTCTCGCGGTTGCTGCACACGCCGCTGATGTCGCTGACGAATGCCATCTCGGCCATCGCGGTGGTGGGAGCCATCATCGTCGCCGGCGGAGAAAATCACCCGGTTGGGATTCGCATTCTCGGATTCATTGCTCTGTTCGCCTCGACGACGAACATCGTCAGCGGGTTCCTGATCACCGATCGCATGTTGAAAATGTTCAAACAACCGAGCAGGGACGCGAAGCCATGACGTATCATCTGGGGCAATTCGCGTATCTCGTGGCTACCGCGCTGTTCGTCTATTCGTTGCATGGGATGAACGATCCCAAGACCGCTCGTCGAGGCGTCATTGCGGGGGTGATCGCCATGACGTTGGCAATCATCGCGACCTGGATGCAGCCAGAGATCATTCATCACGCCTGGGTCGCGATCGCGATCATTGCCGGGTTCGCGGTCGGGATTCCGCTCTCGCGAGTGCCGCTGACAGCGGTCCCACAGCGAACGGCAATTTCCCATGCGTTCGGAGGTTTAGCCGCCGGATTGGTCGGCACAGCAAAGTACTATCTGTGGGTCGGTGAAGGTCCGGAGCAACTGACCTCGTTCCGCATGGCCGCACTCGTGGCTGAAGTGTTGCTGGGATTCTTGACCTTCACCGGCAGCCTGCTCGCGGCGGGCAAGTTGCAAGAGGTTAAGTGGATTCCGCAGCGGCCGGTGACCTATCCGTTTCAGAACCTGAGCAACATCGGGCTCTTGGCACTCGCAGTGCTCCTGGGGGTGCGGTTGGTTTTGAATCCGACC
>JANNDA010001124.1:0-1960 GCA_031387195.1 Planctomyces sp.
GGTCGGATGTGCTCAGTGTCACGACCACCGTTATGACCCGATCTCGCAAGCCGACTATTACCGCTTGCGAGCGATCTTTGAACCGGCGCTGAACTGGAAAGGCTGGGTCATTCCGCGGGAGCGAATCGTGTCGCTCTACACGGACGCTGATCAAGCGAAAGCGGCTGAGGTCGAAGCGGAAGCGGCGAAGTTGCATGGTGTCTACAACACCAAGAGCGACAAGCTCATCGCCGAAGCGTTCGACAAAGATCTGGAAAAACGCCCGGCCGATCAACGCGATGCGTTGCGATCCGCGTTTCAAACTGCGGCGGACAAACGGACTGACGAGCAGAAACAACTCGTGGCCACGAATCCGAGCCTGAACATCAACGCGGGGAACCTGTATCAGTACAACGAGAAGGCGGCGGAAGACTTGAAGAAGGATGCGGCGACGATTCAAGCCAAGCGGAACGAAAAGCCGGTCGAAGATTTCGTCAGTCTGTTGGCCGAGCAGCATGGGCAGCCGCCGGTCACGACGATCTTTCATCGCGGCGATCATCGACAGCCGAAGGACGCGGTCACTCCCGCGATGCTGACAATCGCTGCGCCGCTGGGGCAGGTGGTTGAGTTCCAAGTGAAGGACGCCACGATGCCGACCAGCGGTCGACGTTTGGCGTTCGCTCGTTACCTCACGAGCGGCAAAGATCCGCTGTTTGGTCGAGCGCTCGCGAACCGACTTTGGATGCACCACTTCGGACGCGGTCTGGTCGGCACGCCAGGTGACTTCGGACAACTCGGCGAACGACCGACGCACCCGGAGTTGCTGGATTGGCTGGCAACAGAATTGCTCCAGGCGAGCGAGGGGCGTGAGCCCCCCGGTTCTGCCGAATCGACACTGACGATCAATATCGAAGCAGTACCCACAACAACCGGGGGGCTGACGCCCCCCGCTCGCCTGTCGAAATTGGTGAGTGGTTTCAAGCGGATTCATCGCCTGCTGATGACTTCGACAACGTACCGGCAATCAACGGCTCGGCGAGCGGAACTGGAGGCAGTTGATCCGAGCAACTTGCTACTCGGTCGGATGAGCGTGCGACGGCTGGATGCGGAGATCATGCGCGATCGCGTGCTAGCGGCAAGCGGATCGCTGAAGCAGGTGATGTTCGGCAAACCGATTCCCGTGACGGAAGATTTTGTCGGGCAAGTGGTCGTCGAGGACATGTCGCGACGCAGCCTCTATGTCGAAACGAAACGGAGCAAACCGGAAACTCTGATGCGAGCGTTCGACGCGCCGGTCATGGAGGTCAATTGCGACAAGCGGCCCTCATCGACCGTCGCGACGCAATCGTTGATGCTCATGAACAGCGATTTTATTTTGAAGCAAGCCGCCGCGATGGCCGTTCGCGTGCGAGCGGAAGCCGCCTCCGCGCCCGTGTTGCCGTTTGAGGTTGATTCGCAATTCATTCCGGAACGAATCCGCCGTCCTTGGCAATTCGGTTACGGCGAGTTCAACGCTGAGACCAAACGGACGAAGACGTTCTCCGTCTTGCCGCATTGGACTGGTTCAACGTGGCAAGGAGGGCCGAACCTTCCCGATCCAAACACGGGCTATGTGATTCTGCACGCAAACGGAGGCCACGCCGGCAACGATCAACAACACGCGACGATTCGCCGCTGGACCGCGCCCTTCGCTGGAGTCGTTTCGATGACCGGTCAGTTGCATCATCCGTCCGAAAGCGGCGACGGCGTGCGCGGTCGCATCGTCAGCAGTCGCTCTGGTCTTCACGGCGAATGGATCGCTCTGCACAACACGGTCGAGACACCGGTCGCGTCGATCGAAGTGCAACCGGGCGATACGCTCGACTTCGCCATTGATTGCCGAGAAAACGTCAACTCCGATTCGTTCGGCTGGACGACGCTGATCAAACTGAAAACGACTGATGGAAAAGAACGCGCATGGCAATCCGAGAAAGAGTTCACC
>JANNDA010001178.1:0-3998 GCA_031387195.1 Planctomyces sp.
GCACGATGAAATCGTGCTGATCCGAGTTAGTTCTCGGTCGTAACTGCCTCTGCCTCTGCTTCAGCCTCAGGAGCGGCTTCAGTTTCAGAAGCATCTTCAGTTTCAGAAGCAGCTTCAGTTTCAGAAGCAGCTTCAGCGGCAGGAGCTGGAGCACTACCGAATGCGAATAGCGGGCCAGCACCGCCGCCCATGCCACCCTTGAGTTGCTCGCGAGCAACCGGTTGAGCCGCCGCACCACCGCCACCACCAGTCTCTTCGAGCTTGAGGTCGCCCGTCAGTTTGCGGCTGAGTCCGATCTTGCGATCTTCCGTATCGACTCGCAAAACCCGAACTTCCAACTCGTCGCCGACTTTGACCAAGTCTTCCGGGTTCTCGACCTTCTGATCGGAAAGCTCCGAGATGTGGAGGAGACCTTCCAGTTCCGGAGCCAGTTCGACGAACACACCAAAGTTGGTGATCTTCGTGACCTTGCCTTTGACCACTTCGCCCGGTTGGAACCGAGACGGGATATCGGTGGCCCAAGGATCGCTGGCGAGCTGCTTCAAACCGAGAGCAATTCGTTTGCGTTCTTGATCGACCGAAAGAACTTGGCATTCGATCTCTTGGCCCTTCTTCAGCATTTCGCTGGCGTGCGAAATCTTCCGAGTCCAAGACATATCGCTGACGTGCAACAGCGCATCGACACCCTCTTCGAGTTCGATGAACGCACCGTAGTTCGTCAGGTTGCGGACGGTCCCCTTCACGTTGGCACCAGTCGGGTACTTCGCGGCGACATCGTCCCAAGGATTCGGCAGCGTCTGCTTCATGCCCAGGGAGATTTCTTGCTTCTCTTTGTTGATACCGAGCACGACCACATCGACCTTGTCATTGATCTGCACGAGTTCGGTGGGGTGGTTGATGCGATTGTTCCAGGACATCTCGGTGATGTGAACGAGACCTTCTATGCCATCTTCGAGCTTCACGAACGCACCGTAGCTCTTGACATTGACGACCTCGCCATTGATGCGTGAGCCGACCGGGTATTTCGATTCGACGGCATCCCACGGGCTGGGGAAGCGTTGCTTCAGGCCGAGAGCGATCTTCTCCTTATCGCGATCGACATGCAGCACCATGACTTCGATTTCGTCATCAATCTTGACCATGTCAGTCGGGTGATTGATGCGGCCCCAGCTCATATCGGTGATATGCAGCAGGCCGTCGATGCCGCCCAAGTCCACGAACGCGCCGAAGTCGGCGATGTTCTTGACGACGCCCTTGCGAATCTCGCCCTCTTTGAGTTCTGAGAGCAGGTTTTGCTTGAGCGTGGTGCGACGATCTTCGATCAGCTTGCGGCGAGAAACCACGATGTTGCGACGTGCTTCGTCGATCTTCAGGATCACGCATTCGATCTCGCGACCGATGTAAACCGCGATGTCTTGTGGGCGGCGAATATCCACTTGGCTGGCAGGCAGAAAGACGTTGACACCGATATTGACGAGCAAGCCGCCCTTGATTTTGCGGAGGACCATGCCTTTGACGACATCGCCTTCCGAATGATTTTTGATGACCCGTTCCCACTCGCGAACGCGGTCAGCCTTCCGCTTGGACAACATGATCAGGCCGAAATCGTCTTCGACCTCTTCCAACAGCACGCTGACTTTATCGCCGGGCTTTGGCGGCTCGGCATCATCCCATTCGTCGAGAGTCACCACGCCTTCGCTTTTGTAGCCAATATCAACGAGCACTTCATCGCCGTCGATACGGATGATCGTTCCTTCGATGATCTGATTGGATTCAAACGATTGTGTGACGGAGCCGTAGATTCCGGCCAAGTCCTCGGATGTCGCGTTTGAGAAGTCGATGTCGGAAAGATCGAAGGCCAGGTCCAGCTCTTCGTCGGCCACGTTGAATTCGCGAATGAGAAAACGATCAACCATAAGTTGCTACTACCAATCGCGGCGTTCGCCAAGATGCTTCGCTCCGAAGAGCATCACAACCTGACGTCAGCCCATACGAGAAACGCGCTGTCAGCCGATTCGCACCATGCGACCGGAATTACCGACCTGCGCAAGAGGGCGAACTATATACGAGGCTTTTCCTGAGCGGCTAGCGAAACAACCCGTGATTTGGCCGTACTTTGCAGGAATCCTTGATCCCTTGGTCCGGGCTGCGCCCGCGACCCAACCGAGTCACCGATCGTCATGCGAATTTCCTGGCCCTGCTTTTCGATTTTTTGTCCCACATCTTTTTGTCAGCACTGCATTTCAAACGGCTGACAAAAAGATGTGGGACAAAAAATCTGGGAGTCAAACTATTTCACTCAAGGTGCGGGACGGCATGCCGCCCCGTCGATCGTTTTGGTCGAACGCTTGCTGGTCTGAGAAACTGGCCAATAGACTCGTCGGGCACGGTGCAGGCAGCGTCCTGTATCGCGGATTGTTTAATCCCTACCCAAGAGGAGTCCCGCCATGTCTCTGCAAAAACTCTCCCGCCGCGAGCTACTCGAACGCTCGATGTTCGCAACCGCCGCCGCTGTCGCCGCACAACACGCGAATGTGCCGTTCGCTCAGGCACAAGGTGCCGACAGCCCCAACGAGCGAATCCGTGTGGCGATCACCGGCGTGAATGGACGGGGTGGCTCGCACATTTCCGAATTGAAGAGCCGCAGCAATACCGAGATCGCCGCGATCATCGACGTGGACGAAGCGGTCGCCGCGCGAGCGATCGCCGGCATCGAGAAGGACACCGGCAAGCGCCCACTGTTTTTCACCGACATTCGCAAAGCTCTCGAAGACAAGTCGATCGATGCGGTCAGCGTTGCGACACCGAATCACTGGCACTCACTGGCAGCGATCTGGTCCATGCAAGCGGGCAAAGACGTTTACGTCGAGAAGCCGGTCAGCCACAACGTCAGCGAAGGCCGACGCTGCGTGCAGGTCGCTCGCAAGTACAAGAAGATTTGCCAGACCGGAACACAAAGCCGTTCCGAGAAAGGGATGCGTGAGGCGATCGAGTTCGTGCGCAACGGCGGCATCGGCGAGGTCAAACTCGCACGCGGACTGTGCTACAAACGCCGCGGCGCGATCGGCCCGAAAGGGACTTACGAACCACCGAAGACTTTGGATTACGACCTCTGGTCCGGCCCTGCTCCGATCAAGACCGTCACGCGCCCGAAGTTCCACTACGACTGGCACTGGCAATGGGAGTACGGCAACGGCGACCTCGGCAATCAGGGCATCCATCAAATGGACATCGCCCGTTGGGGACTCGGCGTGAGCGACATCGGGGACGGAGTGCTCAGCTATGGCGGCCGACTCGGCTACGAAGACGCGGGTGAGACCGGCAACACTCAAGTCTGCATCCACAAGTACGGCGACAAGCGGCTGGTCTTTGAAGTCCGCGGCCTCGAAACGCCGGACCTCAAAGCTCCGAAGTCTGATGCCGAAGGAGCCAAAGTCGGCGTGATTTTCTACGGCAGCGAAGGCTACATGGTGATGCCGAGCTACTCTTCCGGCGTCGTGTTTGATCTCGACGGCAAAATGGTCAAGCAGTTCAAAGGGGGCGGCGACCACTTCGGCAACTTCCTGGCCGCTTGCCGCAGCCGCAAGCACGAAGATCTCAACGCCGACATCCTCGAAGGTCACCTGTCGAGCGCGCTGTGTCACCTCGGCAACATCTCCTATCGCTTGGGCGAGCAGCTTCCCGTCAAAGAGATCGCCAAGAAGCTCGAAGGCGATGCGGAAGCCCTTGAAACCTTTGGCCGCTTCTCCGAGCACCTCGTGGCCAACAAAGTCGATCTCGATTCAAAGGCATACTTCGGCCTGAATCTGACCATCGACAGCAAAGCCGAAGTCTTCACCGGCCCGAACGCCGACGCCGCGAACCCGATGCTCACTCGCGAGTATCGCAAGCCGTTTGTCGTGCCGTCTGAGAAGGACATCTAACGGCGACGAGTTCATTTCGCCCGCGTTTTGGAGAGGCCTTTGAGGCAGGCGAGGGGGCCGGGCGCCGCCCCCCCC
>JANNDA010000077.1:0-1724 GCA_031387195.1 Planctomyces sp.
CGCATTGCCTTGCTGGCTGATCAGGCGCAGCGCCCACAGCAGAGGCCAGTCAGTGTCCTCTGTGGATGTCCGCTGTCCTTCGGCCTTCACGGGTTGATAAGCGACTAAACGCCGAGCGACAACAGCGACATCACCCTTGGCTGTGGCCTCGGATGTTTCACGTTCGAGAGCTTCACGAGCGTCGGAGAACTCTCCGTTTGTCGCAGCGGTCTCGCACAGCCGAGCTTGATTGGCTTGTCCCGCTGCTCGCAAGCGAAGCCCCAGCCGCACAGACAAATTTGAGTTCAGGAACTTCTCACGCATTTCTTCCGGTGTTGCGTCAGCGGAATTGGCCGTCGCTTCTGCCCAAACCGCATCCACCATCGACCACTCGACCGCTGCTTTGAGAATTTCTGTTTGCAGTGCAAAGCGCGCGTTGGCGACATCCAATGCGGCGCGGCACTTGCCACGGTACTGATTGACGGCTTGGCGAATTTGGTCTTCGGTCTTCAACTCCAAAACCTTTTTGAGCTGAGCTTTGACTTCGTTGGTGTCGTTGGCGATCGCGTCGAATCGACTCTGTGCGGCGATCGAACACGGCGCGTGACCGCGTAGATGCTGCATCGCGGCAGACAACGATTCGGTGGCCGCTTCGTTGTCACCGAGCCCAGCTTGTGCGCGAGTGACTTCCGCTGCCGCAAGCGCGTTCAGACGTGGTTGCAGCGCGTCAGGCAGTTCGAGTCGGGTGATTTGCTTCATGTCTGGCAACACAAAATTGTCGGGCAGCGGAATAGTCTTGAACGCCGTCACCGCATTGGACAGTGCGCGCGCGGCAGCCGCTTTTTGTTGGATGCCCGCTCGCGCTGTTGCGACTCGAGACCAGACTCGAGCTTGCAGCGCTGGTGATTCATTGCGAACGGCGGCGGTAATCGGCTCATCGTTTTCAACGGCAGCCGACTTCGGGGCAACGACAATCGCATCACCCCAGGCGGCGAGGCAATCGGCTTTTGTTTCCGCATCCGGAGCGAGTTTCGACCAAGCCAATCCTTGATCGGAATGGCCGCGCAGGACCAACGTGATCGCCGTGACGACCCATTGAGGAGACTTCCAGGGAATGACGGGGACGGCCTTCGCCGCCTCATCAACGTTGAACGTTTGCAACAATCGAGCTCTGCGCAGTGAGGCGGATAACGTTCCACTTGAACCGGGCGGCAGCGAGTTCTTTTGCATCAGACCTTGCGCTTCTTTGATTCGACTTTGAGAAAACAGCAAGGCCGCCAAATCTGTTGAAGCATCAAAGGTCAATCGGCCAAAGTCTGGAAGTTCGGCGGCGGCGGCGGCGGCTTCATCGAGCGCGGTCTTCGCGGCCTCGGCATTGCCGACCGCAAATTCTCGCCAAGCGATTTGCGTGAGCGGGATCACGCGATGAAAGCGCAGTTTTTGATCCAGCTTGACGAGCTGGTCAATGTTTTCACGCGCCAGTTTCAGATCCCCGGCTTCAACGTAAGCCTCTGCCGACAGTCTTCGGCAGTATTGCTTGCTGCGATTGTTTTCCGAGATGCGAGAGATCTCGACCATCGCGGGAAGAATCTGCGAGCGCAACGCCAAGCCGCGTTCTTTCGCGGACTTCTCAACCTTTTGGGTTGTCTTCACTTTTTCAACGTCGCTGGGATCAGTTGTTTTCAACGGATCAGCCGAAGAATTGTTTGTCGAGATCTGTGGTGGCGGAGCGGGCTTGATTTTCC